>CAKORV010000023.1 GCA_934101625.1 uncultured Bacilli bacterium
GATAACTATCCAAAATATGTTCTTTCAATGGATAAATTTGATTTATCACAAAATGGAATAATTCATAAAAATATAATAGATTGGTTGCTAGAAAAATAATGAGTAGTTTAAATAAGATGTAAATCTCTGATTGATAATCTCTTTATTTTTCTAATTATACAATTTAAGTGTATAAAATTTGTTTTTTTACACTAATATATTATAGGAGGATTTTATGATTATACCAACTATAACTATAGAAGAAAATGGAAGAGAGAAATATTATGACTTGTATAGTAGACTACTTAAAGATAGAATTATTTTTTTGAGTGGAGAAATTAATGATGAAGTAAGTAATGTAGTGGTGAGTGAGTTACTTTATTTAGATGGAGTTAGTAATGATGATATTTATTTGTATATAAATAGTCCTGGTGGGAGTATAACTTCTGGGATGGCTATTTATGATACTATGAATTTTATTAAGAGTGATGTTTCTACTATATGTGTTGGAATGTGCGCTAGTATGGCAGCTTTTTTGCTGTCTAGTGGTAAAAAAGGAAAAAGATTGGCACTTAAAAATTCTGAAGTGATGATACATCAACCTTTAGGTGGCTGTCAAGGGCAAGCAACTGAGATTAAAATTGCAGCTGAGAGAATTATTAGGTTGAAAAAGAAAATTAATAAAATATTAAGTGATACTACTGGTAAAAGTCTCAAAAAGATAGAAAATGATACTGAAAGAGATTATTTTATGGACAGTAATGAGGCTTTAGAGTATGGAATTATTGATAAAGTGATATAAAAAGAATCTTTAGTTTTTGGCTAAAGATTTTATTGTGTATATTTGATTTTTAGACGTTTCTACTTCGTTCATACAATGTATTAATGTAACTTGACCTTTTTTGCATGCATTTCCTTGTGGTGTATTTTTTAAAACTTCTATTTGTTTTATTAAATTTTCTTTTGTCTTTGAATCAGCTAGATAACAACATGATTTAAACATTGCTTTAATATACTCTATTGTATCGTATAAAGATTCATCATTATAAAATATATCTGGTATCATTAAAGCTTTCAAGGTCATAGTTGTCATAACATTTATTTTTATTTTTTTATATTCATTCACTAAATTTTTATCTATACCTAAATTGGATGTAATGTAATCATACATTAATGTTATAGTTTTATTAGGAGTAAATTCACTTGCTAGTGCATCTGTCTCTTGTTCTTTGTCTAGATATACTAATGAAATAATTTTATCTATTAACATGTCTTTCCTGTTTTTGTTGTTTGTATTATCTAATTCTTGATATAAGTAATATGTAATCAAATTAAAGAAATCTTTATCATATAAGTAATTAGCTACATAAGACTTTAACATTGAACTTTTCGTTGGTTTTATTAAAATTATTTTTCCATTTGATTCTGGTAAACACATTTTGGATTTAAAATTTTGAATTCTATTTGCTAATCTCATTTTACTAAATCCAATTTGATTTATTTTTTTATCTATTAATTCTGCTTCTGTACAAGCAAATTCATCTATAAATTTATTATCTTTTAGATATTTCTCTGTTTCTTTTAATTTTTTTTCAGAAGTAATGAGTCTATTTAAGATGTTTTCTTCTATATTAGTAAGTGTTTTTAGTTCACTAATCAGTTCTTTCTTTTTAGTATCATTATTTCTTTTTAACGTGGCACTTAATTCAAGATATGTTTTATATATATTGTTTTCTATGTTTATTAACATTTTTATATCTTCTAGTTCTGTATTTGTTAACATAATATCCCCCTTCTTGATGAGCTGTATTATATCACTATTTATTTTTTCTGTAAATCTTTATCAAAGTGTAATCAGACATTTGAAAAAGTCTTTAGTTCTTGCAAGTAATTCTCTTGATTCTCTATATAAAACTCCACTATGTTTTCTTAAATCTGATGGTGAACCATATGAATCTATATTGTATTTATCAGAGATGTATATTGCTCGGTATAAATGATATTTTTGTGTTACCAATACTATTTTATTTAGTTTATAAGTTTCTTTAATGTTTTTAATTGTATCATATGTTGATAAGCCATATTGGTCAATGGTTATATTCTCTTCTGGTACACCTTTTTTAATTGCATAATTTTTCATTACTGCGACTTCATTTCTTTCTTGATGTGTTCCATCTCCACTCATTATTATTTTTGATGAAATTCCTTCTTTATAAAGTTTAATACCTTCATCTAGTCTATCTTTTAGTATAGGGCTTGGTTCATTATTTTTTACTCCGGCACCCAATACTACTATTGCTGAGATATCTTTTAGTTCATTATAATTGTTAACAATTTTGTCTTTAGTGTTATATATAATATAAAAATTTGTTGATAAACCAATAGTTATACACACTAAAAATAAGATTAATATTATTTTATTTAATTTTTTCATAACTACTCCTGAATCAATTATACTTTAACCATAATTTGATATCAACTTAAAAAGGCCAATAAGTGGCCTATTTTACAATAGATTTTATTTTATATAATATAAATGTTAATAAAGTTGCAATTAAGTGAATAAGTAAGTTTATAAATAAGGTTTTTATTTTAATTTGTATATACTTATAAAATAAAAGATATGTTATTAAGTAATATATAATTTTAAATAAGATGTATGCTGTTAATATTATTATAATTTTATATTTTATTAACTTATTATAATTAATTCTGAGTATTAAATATTCTATCGAATGATTTTCATCATATATTAGAAAAGAATAAGTTATATAAAAATTTATAAGTATTTGAAATAAAAACCATAATATATTAATTAGAGATAAATTATTTATAGTTAATGTTCCGATTACTGCTTTATATGTATTAATTGTTATAAATTCTTTATTTTGAAAAGATAATAATATTACAGAAGCACTAAATAAGATGTATGTAATTATTAATTTATAATATTTACTTTTTGTTAAATGTTTTATAACTTTAATTTGATATTTCATTTTAATTTATCCTTTTGACTTTTGTTAAATTTTGTGTAATAAGATATAGTTAGTATTAACATTAATAAGATTATATGATATATAGAGTATACTACTTCTTTATTAAAACTTTCAAAACTAACAGGTTTAAATAAAGTTGTTACTATCATAGGAATACCATTTATCATAATATTAAAATCAAATAATAGTAGAATGCTTAAGACTCCTATTGTTATGTTTGCTAGAGTTATGTTTTGCCAATTGAAATAGTATATGATTATAGAAAATAGTAGCATAAATATCATAAATCTTACTATTGTAAACACTGTATATAGATTAAAAGGAATGTTGTACGGAAAGTAATTAATTGTTTCAAACTTTAAATTTGATAGTATCAGAGATATTGTTATTGTAAAAATTAAACTTATTAGCATAAATATTATTATAGTTTTTATTAAATTTTTAGTGTTTTTATCTATGTAGTCTTTTAAGTTAATCTGTCTTATAACCACATTCACATTACTAGTTATTTCATAATAGTTTATAACTAACATAGAAAGTGAAAGCAACATCATCATTGAATACCACTCATTAGTATATATATCTAGTAGTGATTGCCAGAAAGTTGTATTTGGTCTTACAGAAAACAATGGTATGATTAGTCCAATAGAAAAGAAAATGAATGATAGAAATAATCTTTTATTGTTAACTACTTTAAATGACATTTTTTAGTTTTCCTTCATCAAAATGATATATTTTATCTGCTATTTTTAAATCTTCTTTTATGTGACTAGATAATATTATTATTTTGTTTTTCTTTATTTTCTTTAAATGATTTAATATTTTTTCTACACTACGTTCTTCTATTCCATTCATTGGTTCATCAAATATCATTATTTCAGGATTTTCCATTAATACTTGTGCAATTGCTAATTTTTGTTTCATACCTAGGGAGTATTCACTATATTTTTTGTCTTTTTCTTCATATAAATTTACTATTTTTAAAGTTTCTTCTATTTCCTTCATACCAATTTTATTTTGTATGTCTGCTAGTAATTTGAGATTCTCTTCACCAGTTAAGTCTGAAAAAAAAGATGGTGTTTCAATCATAGCGCGTAGATTTGGTACAAACATATTATCTTTGCAGTAGTTTTTATTATCAAATAATACTTCGCCAGTAGTTGGATTATAGATACCACATATTATTTTTAATAATACACTTTTGCCTGAGCCATTTCTTCCACTTATTCCATAAATTTTTCCTGTTTCAAAAGTTAAATTTATATTTGTTAATACATTGTTTTTTTTAAAAGTTTTACTTACATTTTTTATTTCTATTTTCATTTTTCTCCTTTTTATTTATTTTTTTCACAGTCTAATACCAGTTTTTCTTTGTTTCTATATGCAAAATATATTGATATGAATGATAGTAAGAGCATTGTTATTGAAACGGCAAAGTATTTAATTAGACCAACATTAATATTAAATGAGTAAATATCCATTATATTAAATAATGTTGCATTATGAGTTTTTGATATATAAGTCACTACTATTTCTAAGAATAGTTCTATTGATATAAATAATATGGAAGATAATATAAGTCCTTTTATATAAGTATGAACTTTTCTAATTGCTAGTAGACTTATGTTAATGTATGTGAAAGAGTGAATGAAAGTATTAAATATGTATAAGAAGATAAATATATATGGATGTTTTATTAGATCTGTTTCCCACATTCCTGTTCCATATAATAATGAATATTTATAGCCAGTGGATGTGAAGTGAACACATAAAAACATTATTAATGTTGCAATAAATGGTAATACCCAGACATATCTATAAGACACCTTTAAAAATTTTTTTATAAAGTTTTTATATGAGTCTCTTGTTAAATAATATTCTATGTGATTTGTTTTTAATATTTTGACTAACGGAACTAAAGTTGGTATTACAATTATAAAGAATGCCATTCCACTCAATATGTAGATATCAAACAATAATGAAGTTAGCATTGTGTAAAAGTCCACCTTTACAACTCCAGCTTCAATTACTTTTTTGCAATAATTTTGTGTAAATTCCGAAAAATCTGTTTTTATAAATTTCTTACAGTATTCAACTTCATGTTTTGAGGTAATTTCAAGATCAGGATGATTTTTTACGAATTCTATGGTAGGTTTTGATATAAAAAGTATGACCAGTAATAGAATTATGATTATTAACCAATTATTTTTTATAAATTTTTTCATTTTTTCTCCTTTTATACTTAGTTAAAATTATACATTAATGTACCATGTATATCCAATATAAGTATTTAAAGTAGTAAAATTTAATCTTGTATAACTTAATGTGTAAGTTCCTTCTGGGTTAGAATGATCATATATAAACTTTTTTGTTTGGTTCAATGCTACTGAAATAGTTTCAGTTCCGATATAACCAAATGTTGTATTTCCATCCATTTTAAAACCAATATAACAATTACCACAAGGATTTGTTAAAGATGTGTATGCTTGATCAACAGAAACTTTCTGATCTCTCCCACGGTTTTTATAGTAGGTAGGTCCTGTCGAAAATTCACGGTATTTTACTGGTTCTAATGGACATAGTGAAACAGAATCGGGTGCTGATACTGCTTGTGCAATCTTACAACTAACAATTACAGCTACAGTAAGCAACGATAACATTATTTTTATTTTTTGTTTCAATTTATTTCTCCTTTCTTTCAAATTCAATACTGCTAAATTCTTCTAAACTGATTATAACAATTATCGTAAAAGTAATCAACAAATATTGACAAAATTTATAAAATTTACATTTAAAAAGCACAACCAATGTTATGCCTATTTCTTATTTACCATTTCTTTTATTTTTCTAAATCTATGATTTATACCACTTTTTGTTATAGTAGAGCCTGTTTCCATACTTATAATTTCAGCTAGTTCACCCATAGAACTTTCTGGATATTTTTCTTTATAAATGCATACTTCTTTTATTTTGTCATCAAGCAGGTCGAAGTCATATATTTCTTTTAGTTTTTTTATGTTTTCTAATTGTTCATTTGAAGAAAATACTATTTTGTCTATATTTGCTTGTTCACAGTTATTTAGTCTATTGGTCATATTTTTGTGATCTCTATATATTCTTATGTCTTCATAATAGAATAAACTATTATATGCATTTAATAATTTTATAAAGTCACTTATTTTTTCTGATTCTTTTATGTATACCATGTAATGTCTTTCTCTTTTTAATACTTTACTTGAAAAATTTAAGTCATTTAATAATTTGTTTATAAAGTTTGCAACTTTTTTGTTATCTATTATAAATTCTAAATGATATCTACTTGTTTTTGGATCATTAACACTGCCACATATTAAAAATGCACCTCTTAAATAAGCTTTTTTTTCTTCTAAGTTATCAGTTATGTAATCTTCTGGTATGTATCTTCTTTTGTTATTTTCATCTATTATATTAAGTGTTTTTAATATTTTTTTATCTTTGTCTTCTACTGATATATTTACTATGTAGTTTTTGTTTAGTCTGTTAATTTCTTGTGTTGTTATTTCAATTTTTTGATTGAATAAGTTTTTTATAAGTGTATATATTCTTCTTGATACTCCTATGTTTTCTGTATATATTTCGAAGGAATCTTTTTTTATTTCAGCGGAAATGTTAATAATTGCTGATAGTTCTGCGATTATTTCTGTTTCT
Organism: uncultured Bacilli bacterium; assembly: GCA_934101625.1. Classification (GTDB taxonomy): domain Bacteria; phylum Bacillota_I; class Bacilli_A; order RF39; family UBA660; genus CAKOLN01. The sequence continues at coordinate 6,663 of CAKORV010000023.1, forward strand.
GGATATTCAAGATTTAACATTTCATTTTTTATATTTGTTGTAAAAGACATAGTACACCTCTTTTCTTGAGTAAATTATATCATATTTGATTATATAAGAAAAGAATCTTACTTTTGTAAGACTCTTACCAATCTCTTCCATAGAACCAACCATCTGGGAAGTATATTACTGATGTCGGATCAATTAATGATGAACGATATGCTCCAGCAGTTACATGGCCATCACATATAGATAAGTGAAGGTGTGCGCCTGTTGTACAATAGTCATAACCACCATGAGAAGTACTTGTCGAGTATCCACCCATATGTGCAATTACTTGATTTGTTGTTACTACATCGCCGACTTGTGTGTCTGCGGTATCTAATAAGTGCATATAAACTGATGTATAGTTTTTACCATTTATGTTGTGATATATAAATATAACATTTCCTCCACAACTCCATCTTTGAATAGTACTAACTATTCCTGGTGCGACTGGGTAAACATCTTTTCCTTCCGCAGGAGAAGAATCTGATATATCTAAACCACTATGGTATGATAAACTTCCACTAAATGGATCTGATCTATAACCAAACCAACTCATTATTATTCCTTTGTTAACTGGTCTTAAGAAACCTGTTGCAGTAGGTACAGTGTCTCCACAAGTTGCTAGGTTATCACTTTTGTCAGTACACCCCATATCTTCGTAGAACGCTATTAGACTTTCTTGAGTACTAATTTTAGCATCTATTGATATTGCTTCATCATCTAATTCATCTATTCTACTTCCTATTTCAGATAGTTTAACTTTTAATTTTTCTCTTTCAGATTCTTGAGTTTTAATATCATTCTTAAGTTGTTCTTTTAATTCATTATTTTGTTTTATTAAATCATTCATTTCTTTTATTAAGTTAGAATTATATTTACTTAATTGTTCTACTACTGAAACTCTGTGAATAAAATCAGTAAATGTTTTTGCTTTAAAGATGTACTCTAAGTATGATTTTTCACCACTTGTTACTTGTAAAAATACAAGTATTTTTTTAGTTTCTTCTTCTTTCTTTTTTATTTCAGTTTCTAATTCAGCGATTTTTTCTGTTGCTTCTTGTATTCTTTTATTCAAGTTTTCTATGTTTTGTTCAGTTGTCATTATTTCATTACTAGTTTTTCTGTATTCTTCTTCTGACATTTGTTTTTGATTATCTTGTTCTTCCTTTTCTTGTCTTAGTTCATATAATTCATCATATAAGTCTCCTAATGTTGTAGCATTACTTTTAGTTGGTAATGAGAAGAATATTCCTAGTAATAATATAATTAATACTACTTTTTTCTTCATTATATTTTTAAGTACCTCCTTACAGCTTTATATGAACCAAAGGCACCTACTAATACACCAATAGATACTAATATTATTGATAAGTTTAATAATATTTTTTCTGGGCTTACTAAACTTATTACTTCTGTAAATAGAATTCCACCTAGTTTATCATAAAGAATTATGTAACCATAACAACTTATTAGTATAGGTAGTATACTTCCTAAGAATCCAAGTATTATACCTTCAAAGAAGAAAGGTAATTTTATGTAGGAATTTGATGCTCCAACTAATCTCATTATTTCTATTTGTCTTTTTCTATTAGATATAGTTATTTTTATTGTGTTACTTATTAAGAATGCAGTTACTATTATAAGTCCAGCAACTATACCTAGTGTTATTTTTTTAACTATGTCGAAGATTTTTACTAATTCTTCTACCATTCCTTCTCCATATTTAACTGTGTTTACTTTGTCTATTCCTTCAATTTTTTTGGCTGTTACACCTATTTTTTCAGTATCTTTTACTTTTACTAGATATTCATCTAATAATGGATTATTTGTCTCATCATATTCATTTAATATTGTACCTAAACCATCAGAATCACTTGCCATGTCTTTTCTAATGTCTTCTTTTGACATGAATGTTACACTTTCTATGTTGTCTAAGAACTCTATTTTAAGTTCTATTGCTTTTCTGTCATCTTCAGTAGCATCTTTATCAACATATACCACTATTGTTACATCTTTTTCTATGTCATCAGTAAAGTTTTTTATGTTTTCTGATAGTATTATTGAAACGGCTACTAAGATTAAAGTTATTGTTATACAACTTATACTTGCTAGGCTTAGAGAGAAGTTTCTAAATACACTTTTAAATCCATCTTTTAAATTATTTCTTAATATTCTAAATGCTTTCATTATTTACTGTATCCTCCTTTTTCTTTATCTCCAATAAGGATACCTTTTTCTAAAGTTATTACTCTTTTTTTGTATTTGTTAACTATGTCTTTATCATGTGTTGCCATTATTATTGTTGTTCCTTCTTCATTTATTTTATTTATTATTTCCATTATTCCCATTGATGTGTCTGGATCTAGATTACCTGTAGGTTCATCGCATATTAGTATTTTAGGGTTATTTACTATTGCTCTTGCGATTGATACTCTTTGTTGTTCTCCACCTGATAATTCATCTGGATAACTTCTAAACTTTTCTTTTAGTCCTACTTTTTCTATGGCTGTCATTACTTTTTTTCTTATTTCTTTTTCTGGTAATCCATATATTTCTAATGCAAATGCAACGTTTTCAAATACAGTCATTTGTGGTAATAGTTTATAGTCTTGGAATACTATACCTATTTTTCTTCTAAGTATGTAAACTTTTCTGTTTCTTAGTTTTGCTACATTTATTCCACCTACATATACTTCTCCTTTAGTTGGCTTTTCTTGTCTATATAGTAATTTTATTAGTGTACTTTTACCTGATGCAGTTGATCCGATGACAAAAACAAAGTCTCCTTTAGGTATTGATAGATTTATATCGCATAAGGCTGTTACACCATTTCTATATTGTTTATATACATTTCTAACTTCAATTAAGTTCATTTTTACCTCCACTTCAATTATACATTATATTCTTAGGTCATGTAATGGTAGTTTATACCTATTTGTACCGCCGTATACTTCATATGCATCTAGTACAGTTATAAAAGCATCTTTGTCTATTTTCTTTATTTCTTCTTTTAATAGCATATACTTTTCTGTAGGTACTACACACATTAATAAATTTTTATGTATTCCTTTATAACCACTTTTTATTTTTATTTCACTTGTTCCGCTTTTTATTTCATGTATAATGTAATTATTTATTTCTTCTTCTTTTTCAGTATTTATGAATAATACTTTAGAGTCACTTATTCCGATTAGGAAGTTATCTATTATTCTGCTTTCTAAGTATCTTATAACAAGTCCTATTATTAGCATTTCAGGTCCAAATACTACTGTTCCAAATATGAGGATTAGTATGTTTATTATTAGTAATGCTCTTCCTAATGGATAACCTAATTTTTTTTGAAATATTATTCCAAGTATGTCAGTTCCACCTGTTGAATAACCTGCTAGATATATTAAGGTACATCCTATTCCATATAATACTCCTACAGCTACTATAGTAAGGAAGATTGAATCAATTTGTACTGTTATTAGATTTTCAGTTAGATATACTCCTAATGTATATACGAATGAACCAATGATACTTGGTATTGTTTCTTTAAATCCTAGTACTAATACTCCTATTACTATTAATAATATGTTTCCAATAAGTAATGTAGTCGCAACATCTATTTTAAATAAGTAGTTAAATATTACAGCTATTCCACTTACTCCTCCAATTACTATGTTTTTTGGAACACACAAAGTATTAAATGTTATTGATACTATTGTTATACCTATTATAAACATAAATAAATTTATTATATTCTTTTTATTCTTATTCATATTTTATTCCTTTTTATTCTTATACAGATACATTATATCAAATAATGTAGTTTATTTCTATACTAAGAAGGAAAAAAGTATCTAGTTCGAGTAGATACTTGTTATTGGTCTGTACCATAGTTTCCTTTTTTTAATTCTATTAGATTAGAATCAATTATGTTTTGTTTAAAATTATTTTGATGTTTTTGGTTATTTTCTATTAAACTCACTACAACACTATTACATATTTCATCTATATAATGACCTGTATAATTTTCTATTTGCCCATTTGAATTTATGTAATCGTTAATGTAATTATAAACATAAGTTAGTTCTTCTTGTTTAATTTCTTTTCCTTGTTTAAATATTAGTTTATTTGAATTAGATATGTTAGTTTTAAACCATTCTTGTTCTTCTTCGCTATTATTGATTAATTCTATAGTTATTGTATTATTGATTTCATCTATTTTGCATGAACTTAAATTATTGTAGTCTTTATGCTTAAGAATATTTTCCTCAATGTTTGCTTTTATAGTATAAATATTTTCTTCTTTTTGACATCCTATTATAAGTATGCAAATTGCAATTAAGAATATTTTCTTCATTTTGTTCTCCTTATCTTTTTATTTATACTTATATTATATTATGTTTAGTTAAAATAAACTAGTATGATTTTAAAAGTAAAAACCTACTTATGGTAGGTTTCATTATTCATTATTTTAAATACTCTATATATTTGTTCTAATAGTATCCCTCTAAATAAACCATGAGGAAATGTTAGTTTTGAGAAAGATATTAATTCATTGCTTTGTCTTTTTATTTCATCATGTATTCCATCAGAACCACCTATTATAAATGTTATATTTGAGTTACCATTTAGCATAAGACTTTCTATTTTATCTTTTAATTCTAAAGTCGTTAATAACTTGCCTTCTATACACATTGATATAATGTAATCAGAAGTTTTTATATGTTTAAGTATTTCTTCTTTTTCATTATTTATGTTGGAATCTTTTAGTTCAATTATTTCTAATTTATGATATTTGTTTATTCTTTTTTGATAATCATTTATTAAATCTGTTAGATATTTTTCTTTTATTTTACCTATACATATTATTTTAATCATTGCTTACCTCGGTTAATTCTGTTTGACTTGCACATGTTATGTTTGAAAAACTTATATTATTTTCTTTAAGTACTGACTCTGTTGTGTTTAAAGCTAAATCTATTGTATTATTTTCTTCTGATAAGTGTGCTAGTACAACTTTTTTTGTATTTGGTCCGATAAATCTAGATAGATATCCTGCACATAATTCATTAGATAGGTGTCCTTTATCACTAAGTATTCTTCTTTGTAAATATTCCGGATACCTTCCTTTTATTAATCTTTCGGTATCATGGTTGCTTTCTATTATGTAATATGTTTTGTTTTGTAGGAATTTAAAGTATCTTTGATTTATGTAGCCGGTATCTGTTATGTATACTAGAGATTCATTATTTTTTTCTATTAGAAATCCATTTGATGTTAATGCATCGTGAGATGTGGGTATTACTTTTATCATAGCGTCATCAATGTATAATTCATCACCTAGATAGACACTTTTTTCGTAAGGTGTTTTCAGTATTACTTCTTCTACTTCTGGAGTTATATATAAGAATGGGTTTACTTTGTTTATAAATACGGGTAGTCCATATGTGTGATCTGAATGGTCATGGGTTATTAGAACAGCATCTATTTCTTTAGGATCTATGTTTATTTTAGATAGTTGTTCTTTTATATGTTTATAGGAAAACCCTACATCTATTAAGATTTTTTTGTTTCCTAAATCTATAAATGTAGAGTTTCCTTTAGATCCACTTCCTAATATATGGATTTTCATTAGTTATATTTTACTCCTAGTGGGTCTATGTAAACACCATTTGCTATTATACGGAAGTCTAAGTGTGTACCAGTTGAATATCCAGTACTTCCCATGTATCCGATTAACTCTCCTTTAGTTACTGCAACTCCACTTCTCATTCCATCTGCAAAGCCACTCATGTGCATGTAAATTGTTTGGAATCCTTTTCCATGATCTATGTAGATGTAGTTGCCCATGTCTCCAGCCCATCCAATTCTAGTGATTGTACCAGATTGAGCAGCATATATTGGTGAACCATAACCTGTACCGGAAATATCTATTCCACGGTGATATGTATGTTCTCCAGATATTGGGTCTGTTCTCCATCCAAAGTATGAAGTTATTACATATGGTCTTATTGTTGGCCAATACCAAGCACCTGTGTCACCTACATAGTTTATAGATAAACCACCTTTTACTATTACTTCATCTACTACTGGTTTAATTACTTCAGTACTTAATGGTATTACTTGAGTTATTACACCATTTATTGTTTCTGTATAGTATTCAACTCTACTGATACCATTTTGTCCAGTTTGTTCTGTCCATGTTGTACCAACCACATATTTATTATCATATTTCGTTTGACTTTGATATGGTACTGTTTTATCTTCAACTAGATTATTTTCTACTACAATACTTATTATTGGTTTTACTAGTCCTACATTAACTTCTTGTCCGTTAAATAATAATGCATTTTCACTTACTATTTCAGGGTTAACTATTAAGAATTCTTTTACTGATAGTTCATATTCGTCAGCAATTTGTTTAATTGTTTCTCCTGCGGTTACTATGTGTGTTCCTTGTGTTTCATCAGTACCAAATAACATATATCTACTTAATTCATTTGCGTCTCTATATATTTTGTCTTCTGTACTTAGATATTTTTCTTTTATAGTTATATTTTCTTTTATATTTATGTTTTCTATAGTTGAACCTGTTGTTATTATTTCATCTTGAGTTTCATTTAAGTATTTATTATATTCAGTTTCATCTACAAAGGCTTTTATTGTATTTTCTACTGCTGTATCAAAGTCCTTTTTATCTAGTACATTTATTTTTTCTATGTTATTTTCATCATGTGTTATTGTTACTTCATAACCTTTTACAGTAAATGGTTCTTCATCTTTTATTTTATTATAAACTTCTTTTACATCGTCTAGTTCACTATCATATGTTACTAATTTAGTTACTTCTAGTCCGATTGGAGCATATATTTTATTTACTTTGTATTCTTTTTTAAGATTTTTTTGTTCTTTATCTATTAAGTCATATAGGGCATCTTCACTTTTGATGACACCTATTGTTTGACCGTTTAGATATACTTGATAAACAGTTTCAGGGTTTTCATCATAACTTTTTCTATCTGTTCCAAGTATAAATATTAGGCTAGTTAGTATGATTACAAATACTGAGCTCCAATATATACTTTTCTTATTCATTTTCTTTTTCCTCACTTCTTAGATAATTCTTGAAATTAGCATGTTCTCTTTCAAAAATTAAATCTACTGTACCAGTACTACCACTTCTGTGTTTAGATATTATTAGTTCTGTTGGTGATAGTGCAGGTCTTTCTTTTGATTTAAATTTGTAATAGTCATCACAATAAATGAACATTACAATATCTGCATCTTGTTCTATTGAGCCACTTTCTTTTAAGTCACTCATTAAAGGTCGTTTGTCTTCTCTTTGTTCCACACCACGAGATAGTTGTGCAAGGGCGATTACTGGCACTTCTAACTCCATTGCTAGTTTTTTTAAGTCTCTTGATATTTCACTTACCTCATTAGTTCTTTGTCCAGAGTACTTATTTGAACTGCTTATTAGTTGTAGGTAGTCTATTATTATACAGTCTAGACCTTTATCACTATTTTTTAATTTTCTACATTTGCTTCTTATTTCTGCGACTGTTATTCCTGGTGTATCATCTATAAAAAACTTGGTGTCTGCTAGTAGACTTAATGCTTCGTTAAATTTTTTCCAGTCCATATGATCTAGTCTACCAGTTCTTAGTTTTTGGCCATCTATTTGTCCAATGGATGAGAACATTCTGTTTACTATTTGAGTTGCTCCCATTTCTAGGTTAAATAAGGCTACTGATTTTTTTGCATTTATTGTCATATATGTTGCCATGTTTATAGCAAGGGCACTTTTACCCATTCCTGGACGACCAGCTAAGATAATTAATTCATTGCCATGAAATCCAGCTGTTCTTCTGTCTAAGTCTTTAAATCCACTAGGTACACCTGTTATGTCTGCACCATTTTTAGATAGTGATTCTATTTCTTGTTGTGCTTTTACTAAGACTTCTTGAATAGGTTTGATATCTTTAATCATTCTATCACTATTTACTCCAAGAATTCTTTTTTCTGCATCTTCAACTATAGAATTTAAATCTTCTGTTTCATCATAGCATTCATCTATTATTTTAGTTGATTCTTCTATTAGACATCTTAATACGTATTTTTCAAATATTATTTTTATGTAGTATTCTAGGTTAGCAGGTGTTGCGACTGAATTTACTATTTCAGTTAAATAGTCTATTCCGCCTACTGAACTAAGTGATTTAGTTCTTTCTAATTCATTAGTTACAGTTGTTATATCTACTGCAGTGTCTGTACTTCTTAAATTTAATAATGCTTCAAATATTTTTTTATGACTGTCTAGGTAAAACATAGGCATGGTTAATTCTTCACATACTTTGTCTAAAGCACTTTTACTTAAGAACGCACATCCTAAAGCATTTATTTCTGCTTCAATACTTTGTGGTTCTTTTCTTGCCATTTATTCACCACCTTTTAATTCTACATTTAATTCGGCAGTTACTTTTTTATGTAATTTTATTTTAACTAAATGCATTCCTAGAGAATTTATGTTTTCTGCATCTATTATTTTTTTGTCTACATTAAGGTTTTTCTTTTTTAATTCTTCACTTATTTGTTTAGAACTTATACTACCAAAAACTTTATCTTGAACCCCAGTTTTTACTTTAAAAGTTAGTTTTGTTTTTTCTAACTTACTTTTTAATTCTAAGGCTTCTTTATATATTCTGTCTTCTTCTTCTTTTTTGTTTTCTAATTGAGTTTTTAGAACCTCTTTACTTTTTTCTGAATAAGAAACTGCTTTTTTTGATTTTATAAGGAAATTTCCAAAGCCATCTTTAACTTCTTTTATTTCATCTTTTTTTCCAGTTCCTTTTACATTTTCTAGTAATATTATCTTCATAAAATCCTCCGTCAGTATATTATATCACAATTTTATGTATTTGCAAATTGTGAAAGATTTGGTACAATTTTAAGTCAATACTCCTCTAGTATATATATATTAACACATAAATAGGGAAAATTACTAGAATTTTTTTGAAATTTGATAGAATTAGACATAATAAAAGAGACTTATCGTCTCATTTTTCTTAGTCTCTTTCTTTTTTATCAATGTTTATTTTATCATAAGATTCTCTAATTACTTTAAATCTTGAATTAACTATTTTCTTATGTATTTCCTTTAATATATTATATCTATAATTAATTATATTTTTATAAAAGTTTTTTCTTGTTTTTGATATTCCTTTTATACTATCTATAAAGTCATTAATTTCTTCTATGTTAATTTTTTTAAATACTCTTAATAAAGCTTTATTGCAGTCTTCGTTTTTTGCATTTTTTATGAAAGTGATGTAATTTATCTTTTTTCCGTTTTCTTTAAGACATGAATATGAATTAATTGCTAAATTTTTTAACTCTATTTCATCTATTTTAGATAATTCCACATCATCTAACATTGGATTTAAACAAGAACCACAGTCATATATTGGTGAAAAACTTGCTTCCTTAGTTTTAGTGTTTACCAATAATCCCCAGTTACCATTATGTCTGTCTGTATTTCCAATTAAACAGTCTATGATAAACATATCCCAAAACTTTTCTTTTATATTATCATTTATATATAATTTAATATCTTTTAAATTAGTCAACCAATTAATAACTTCCATTATGTCATTTAATTCAGTTTGAATTTTTTTATCGGGATTAGTACTTAGTGCAAGATTTTCAAATTCATACAATTCGTGGTTACTGTCAGTAAAGTCTTCACAAGCACATACTACTTTGTCTTTATTATTGTACTTATAAATACCTAGTAATGTATTTTGAGTTTCAAATCCTAGTAATTTAAAGATATTGCTTCCTACATATTCTGAAAAAGCATTATTTATATATGAAATTGTTTTATTTTTTTCTCTTATTGGATCTGGAAATTTTACTAAATATTTTTTTCCATTGTAAATTAAGGTTTTCTTTTTTTCTGATCCCTTATAGCTATTTAATTCTTCAATTGAAGTAGAAAAATCAATCATTTCTTTCACTCCTTTCTTTATATTTTTTCTCTTTTAAGTTTGTCTCGAATTAATTATATCATATGTTTTAGTATAATAAAAGAGACTTATCGTCTCATTTTTCTTACCCTCTTTCTTTTCTTTTTAGATTTTCTAATTATTAATAGAAGCATTAGAAATACTATGATTACTATAGTGATTACCAATATATTATCTTTAATAAATACCCATAAACTAAAGTGTAAATCTTTATCTAATTTAACTTCGATTATATCTACTAATTCATCATTATAACTTATTTTTATTTCTCCAAGTTTAGTACCTTTTTCTGTTTTGTATGATATTATTTTTTCTCCAATATATTCAGTTTTTATTTTATCTTTATTGAAAGGTTTTTCTACATATTTAGTTATTTCGGAAGGAGATGTTATTTTTATTTCTTTTTCTTTAGCATATTTCGTATTTAATACTATTAGTTGCTCGTTTTCGGTTATGAGTGTTGCTTTTTCAAATGATTTATCTAATGATGTTTTTATTGTGTTTAGGTCCATCATGTTTTTAGAGTTACCATAAGAATAGGTTGCATTAGCTGTTATTGTAATGATATTTGTGTCATCTACATTTGATAAAGTTAATAGACATAGGCCTGCATCATCAGTAAAACCTGTTTTTGATCCTAATACATAAGATATATTGTAATTAAAATCTCTATTATAATAATCTAATGTTGATTTTAATTTAATATTGTTTGTAGTTGTGTATGATTTTGTTTCAAATACTGTTTTAAATGTTTCATTTTTTAAGGCATATTTTATTAAAATAAGTATGTCTTCTAATGTTGAATAATGTCCTTCTGCATCTAGCCCTGTAGTATTAACGAAGTGAGTGTTTTTCATGTTTAAGCTTTTTGCTTTATTATTCATAAGTTCTACAAATTTAGGTACAGAACCTGAGATTGAAACTGCCAATGATTGAGTGGCATCAGCTCCAGAAGGTATAAGACTTGCATATAACAAATCTTTATAGGTTACTTTATCTCCAACTTCTAATCCTGCGGTTGATGCATCATATGGAATGTCATCTAACATTTTAGAAGTTATAGTTATAGTTTCATCTAAATTTTCAATATTTTCTATGGCGACTATTGTAGTCATTATTTTTGTAAGACTTGCTATGCTAATTTTATCTTCACTTTTTACATTATATAAAATCTTATCTTCATCTAAATTGTAGACTAAGACATTTTTAGAATATAATCCTTCAATTTCAAATGCTTTTGTTATTAAAGGGCACATTAAAATAAATATTATTAAACTTTTAAAAAACTTCTTCATAATAGTATTGTATCACATAATTGAATTCATTGAATTAACAAATATTGTTAGTTTACATTTATTGTGAACCTCACACGATTTAATATCGCATGCTTCTAATATCACTATTAGAATTTTCTCCATTTAATAATACTATTATTAATGTAAAGAGACATAAACTCGGATAGTTCCTACCCTATATATAATTAATTAGATAAGTAATAATTCTATTCCCTTATCTAGTATATTGTTCGCAGCATTATAATCTCTATCATGTACACTATCGCATTTAGGACACTGCCAAGATCTTATACTATAGTCTTTTATTTTTTTATTTTGATAACCACAGTTATTACATAACTGACTAGATGGATAATATCTACCTACTTTTATTAATTTTCTTCCATACCATTTTGCTTTATATTCTAACATATTAATAAACTTAGATATAGATATATCTCCAAGTACTTTGGCTATATTCTTATTTTGA
>CAKORV010000024.1 GCA_934101625.1 uncultured Bacilli bacterium
ATACAAATAGTAAAGAAGTATATAAAGGAAATGATGTAACATTCACAATAACACCAAATGAAGGTTATACATTAGAAGATGCAAGTATAAGTTGTACAAATGGAACATTAACAGATAATCTCTTAACAATATCAAATATACAAAGTGATGTAACTTGTACAATAACACTTGATGAAGATGGAATAACACTAGCCCAAGCAATGTTAAGAGATAATACTACAATCAAAGAAAGAACAAGCTTTGGTGCTTTTACAGAAACTACAACTGGAACATTATATAAATCTAATAAAACAGAAGATGGTAGTGAGGTATACTATTATTCGGGAGATACAACTAATAATTGGGTTAAATTTGGAGGCTATTATTGGAGAATAATAAGAACAAATGAAGATGGTAGTGTAAGAATACTATATTCAGGAACTAGCCATAATGGTTCACTAGGATACATAAATAGTAGCACATTTAACGACAATTATACAGATGCTAAATATGTAGGATATATGTATGGAACAAGTGGTACACTTGCAAATAATAGAACTAATACGAATAACAGTACAATAAAAAATACAATAGATACATGGTACAAAAATAATTTGTTAACTAATTATGACAAATATATTAGTAAGACTGCAATATATTGTAATGATAGGGCTGGAATACCAGATATAAATACAAATGACAGATTTTCTACTGTTGCCTATTCAAGGGTAACGAGCGCAAATCCTTCTTATAAATGTGGAGCAAATACAAGTAATGGATTATCTTCAACTGCAGATAGTGCTGATAAATTTAATGCAAGTACTAGTGACGATGGAAACGGAAAACTTAAGTATCCTATAGCTCTTATGACAGCTGATGAAATAGTTTTTGCGGGTAGCGGGTATAGAATAAAATCAAATTCAGATGCATGGTATTATGTAAACAGTGCAGGAGGTTCTATAACGGGCAATAATCGTTGGTGGTTACTTACACCTGCTTTAATAAATAATGAGTGTTCGAACGTGTTTTTTATTTCTAATTCTGATGACAATTATCCTTGGAGTATGGAATATAGATATGTAACTGCTTCGTATGCAGTTCGACCTGTTATAAGTTTATCTTCTTGTGCCAAAGTGAAATCAGGTATTGGTACACCAGATAGTCCATATGAAATAGATGAAAATAGTTGTAGTTAAATAAATATGAGGAAATTAGTTTTTACTAATTTTCTTTTTGACTTTAGTAATACTAAATAGTAAAATTATATTTAGGATAGGGAGTGTTAGTGATGAAGAAGATTAGATATATTTTTGTGATATTTTTTGTATTATTAATTAATATAAATATAGAAGCTAAAATGGTAAATAGTACTAGTGAATCTAGTTTAAGTAGTGATTTAAATATATTTTATAATAGTTTAAATAATTCTAATGAAAGAATATTATCTACAAATAGATTTAATTGTAGTAGTACTGGATGTACTTCGAGTACATTTAATAATTTAGGTTTATTAAGTTCTTATGAGTATGAAAAGTTAGGTGGTAATAAATCATATTTATATAAAGTAAAACCTTATTATATATTAAATGGTACAACTATAGAAAATTTAAATGGATATGATAGAACAAGTGGATTAAGACCAGCTGGTTATTTAACACATGATACTGAAGTGACAGGTAATGGTACACAAAATGATCCATGGGTAATAAAAGGTAATGTCACATATGAAGTTAATATAACATCAAGTGGTGGCTCTTCATCTATAACTAATGCTAAAGTTAGTGGTGGAGAAACATTAACAATAACACTAACACCAAATACAGGATACTCAACAAGTGGAATAACAACCACATGTAAAAACGGAGTAATAAATGGTAATATACTAACAATAAGTAATATAAAAGAAAATTTAAGTTGTATGGTTATATTTACAAAATTAACATATACAGTATCGATATCATCATCAACAGGAAGTGTAAGCCCTTCAAGTATATCAGCTGAATATGGAACAAGTAAAACAGTAAGTTTAACACCTAAAACAGGATATACATTAACCGGGGCCACAACAACATGTAAAAATGGAGTAATAAGTGGAAGCATATTAAAAATAAGTAATATAACACAAAATATAGGATGTACAGTAACGTTCCCTAAAATAACATATTCATATTCAGTCGTAGGAAGTGGAGGAACAGTAAGTCCAAAAAGTGGAAGTGTAACACATGGTTCATCATTAACATTTACACTAACACCAAGTTCAGGGTATGAACTAGAAGGAAGTACAACAACATGTAAAGGAACAATAAGTGGAAGTAAACTAACAATAAGCAATATAACAAATGGATTTAGTTGTACAGTAACATTCCATAAGATACAAAAAGCATTTGTAGCAAAACTATTAGAAGATAATCCAACAGTGAAAACAAGAACAGATTTTAGTACAGTGTTGGAAACAACTACCACAGGAACAATATATAAACAAACAAGTACAACAAGTAAGAAAATGACAGAAGATGTTAATAGGGATGGAAAAGGAGAAGATGTATACTATTTCGCAGGTAATCCAACAAATAACTGGGTTAAATTTGGAAGATATGAAACAGACTTTTATTCTTACAGAGGATATAATTCTTCAACATCTACAACATCTTTCTATGATTATCCAACATTAACTAAATGTAAAAACGGAGATAGTTCTCATGAAACATATTTCTATGGATGTGATAAACATGTCTATGGTTCTGCAGGTAGTGATATGTACTGGAGAATAATAAGAATAAATGAAGATAATAGTATTAGACTTTTATATGCTGGTACTAGTCCTACAACGTTAGATGCATTTATAGCTGAGGCTATTTCATTTGGATATGATGATGCGACTGTTGCGTATGCAGGTTATATGTATGGTGGAGCAAGTAGTTTGGCTGATACAAGAAAAAATACTAATGATAGTGAAATAAAAACATATGTAGATTATTGGTATAAGAATGCCTTATTAAATAGTTATGACAAATACATAAGTAAAACTGCAATATATTGTAATGATAGAAGTATATATTCTGGAACATATGGAGAAACAAGTCAATTCTATTATGGTGCATATTCAAGATTAAGAGAGAATAAATATCCAACATATAAGTGTGGAGGAAATGGAACTGGTGGATTATTTGAAAGTACACAAGCTACTGCCGATAAATTTAGTGCAAGTACTAGTAGTGGTGGAAATGGAAATCTTATATATCCAGCAGCAATGATAACTGCAGATGAAGTTGCTTTCGCAGGTGGTGGATTCAAAATAACAGGAATTCCTTACTACTCAAAAAATGCAAATGGAGATACACTTGTAAGTTCTACTAATTGGAGAACTATGACACCTGCTTACATAGGCTCAAGTCCTTATATGTATACAATTAGATCAGGTCAATTAATTACTAATCGTAATATTGCAATAAATGTATTAAGACCAGTAATAAGTTTAAAAGCATGTGTTAAATATTCAAGTGGAGATGGTTCTTCAACTAATCCATATCAAGTAACAATAGATACAACTTGTTCAAATCAAGAAAATTAGTTTTACTAATTTTCTTTTTGACTTTAGTAATACTAAATAGTAAAATTATATTTAGGATAGGGAGTGTTAGTGATGAAGAAGATTAGATATATTTTTGTGATATTTTTTGTATTATTAATTAATATAAATATAGAAGCTAAAATGGTAAATAGTACTAGTGAATCTAGTTTAAGTAGTGATTTAAATATATTTTATAATAGTTTAAATAATTCTAATGAAAGAATATTATCTACAAATAGATTTAATTGTAGTAGTACTGGATGTACTTCGAGTACATTTAATAATTTAGGTTTATTAAGTTCTTATGAGTATGAAAAGTTAGGTGGTAATAAATCATATTTATATAAAGTAAAACCTTATTATATATTAAATGGTACAACTATAGAAAATTTAAATGGATATGATAGAACAAGTGGATTAAGACCAGCTGGTTATTTAACACATGATACTGAAGTGACAGGTAATGGTACACAAAATGATCCATGGGTAATAAAAGGTAATGTCACATATGAAGTTAATATAACATCAAGTGGTGGCTCTTCATCTATAACTAATGCTAAAGTTAGTGGTGGAGAAACATTAACAATAACACTAACACCAAATACAGGATACTCAACAAGTGGAATAACAACCACATGTAAAAACGGAGTAATAAATGGTAATATACTAACAATAAGTAATATAAAAGAAAATTTAAGTTGTATGGTTATATTTACAAAATTAACATATACAGTATCGATATCATCATCAACAGGAAGTGTAAGCCCTTCAAGTATATCAGCTGAATATGGAACAAGTAAAACAGTAAGTTTAACACCTAAAACAGGATATACATTAACCGGGGCCACAACAACATGTAAAAATGGAGTAATAAGTGGAAGCATATTAAAAATAAGTAATATAACACAAAATATAGGATGTACAGTAACGTTCCCTAAAATAACATATTCATATTCAGTCGTAGGAAGTGGAGGAACAGTAAGTCCAAAAAGTGGAAGTGTAACACATGGTTCATCATTAACATTTACACTAACACCAAGTTCAGGGTATGAACTAGAAGGAAGTACAACAACATGTAAAGGAACAATAAGTGGAAGTAAACTAACAATAAGCAATATAACAAATGGATTTAGTTGTACAGTAACATTCCATAAGATACAAAAAGCATTTGTAGCAAAACTATTAGAAGATAATCCAACAGTGAAAACAAGAACAGATTTTAGTACAGTGTTGGAAACAACTACCACAGGAACAATATATAAACAAACAAGTACAACAAGTAAGAAAATGACAGAAGATGTTAATAGGGATGGAAAAGGAGAAGATGTATACTATTTCGCAGGTAATCCAACAAATAACTGGGTTAAATTTGGAACTTATTCATCAGACTATTATGTTTATAAAGGATACGAGTCTTCTACCGATACATCCGGTTCATATTATGAATATACAACATTAACTAAGTGTAAAAACGGTGATGGAGGATTTGAAGATTATTACTATAACTGTGAAAAATATACTTATGCAACAGCTGGAACTTCTATGTATTGGAGAATAATAAGAATTAATGAAGATAATAGTATTAGACTTTTATATATGGGTACTAGTCCTACAACATCAGTTGGATATATAGGATATTATGTATCATACAATATAGATTATGATCATCCTAAATATTTTGGATACATGTACGGAGAAGGTACAACACTAGCATCTGCAAGAAATAATACAACAAGTAGTTTATATAAAGAACATATAGATTATTGGTATAAAAATTCACTAGCAAATGATGATAAATATATAAGTAAAACTGCAATATATTGTAACGATAGAAGTGTAAGTGATGGATCTTATAATACAACAAAAACTGCATTCTACATGGGAGGTTATACTAGATTAAAAACAAATAAAACTCCTACATATAAATGTGGTGGTAATGGAACTGGTGGATTATTTGAAAGTACACAAGCTACAGCTGATAAATTCAGTGTAAGTACAAGTAGTGGTGGTAATGGAAAACTAACATACCCTGCAGCCTTAATTACCGCAGATGAAGCTGCATACGCAGGTGCAGTATGGGGAACAGCAGCAAGTACATATTTATCTGTAGATGGTAATGGAAATAAATATGGAAACAACTGGAAAACAATGACGCCTTGTTATGGCTCAGGATTAAAACATATGTGCTCAATGCGTAGCTCATCAGCCTTAAGTATAAATACTATAACAGGTATAAATGCCATAAGACCAGTAATAAGTTTAAAAGCATGTGTTAAATACTCTAGTGGAGATGGTAGTATTTCTAATCCATATCAAGTAACAATAGATACAACTTGTTCAAATCAAGAAAATTAATCTTGAACTTATAAAAAAATTAATATATAATTAATTTAGAAAAGCGATGACGAGTGTGGAAAACTAAGAGCTATATAATAAAAAGAGATTCTTCTTGAATAAATTAGGTGGAACCGCTGACATTAAGTTAGTCCTAATAAATAAAGAATCTCTTTATTTTTTGGAGGAGTATATGAAAATAAGAGGTAAAAATGCATTAAATGCTAACAGAATAAGAAGATTAGTTTTTGACTTTGAAGAAATCAGAGCAACTAGTGAAATTAAAGCTCATCCTAATAATGGTACAATACTAAATAGAATAAAAGAACTAAATGATGATGAGCAAAGAAAAGAAGTATTAGAAATGTTTTTAAATGGAGATTCTATTCATACATTAATACCTTTAGTAGAATTCAAAGATAAGGGTTACATAAGAGTTGAAATGAATTCAGATAGACTATTAGATTTAAGGTTAAAAAATACTGATGAAAATAAAAAATTAATAAGAATGATTAATAATAAATATAAACAAGATAGATATTCTAATTTACTTAATGAAGAATATGATTGTTATTTGATTAGAGATTCTAAAAGAGCTAGAAGTTATTGTAGTACTTATACTAATGTAGAAAATAGAAATGTAAAAACATTTATTATAGAACTTTTAAAAGAAGAAGAGTGTGTATATGATTTAATTAAATCTATAATAGATAAAGAGTTAGTTAGTAAAAATATGGATATAAATATTGATACATTGAGATTTTTAAATACATGGTATAATGTTTATGATACTTATAAAGTAGGAAATAAAATATTAGAAGTATCTGGTAAATATAGTGAATTAGTTAATGATTATATTAATAAGTTATTAAAAGAAAATGTAGAAGCTAAGAAATTACAAATGAAAATGGAGGGATTTTAATGGAAAATTTAACAATGGAAAAATTAGTTAATTTATGTAAACAATATGGATTTATATTTCAAGGAAGTGAAATATATGGAGGACTTGCTAATACATGGGATTTTGGACCATTAGGAGTAGAGTTAAAGAAGAATATTAAGAATGCTTGGATGAAAAGATTTATTCAAGAAGATATAAATAATGTAGGATTAGATAGTGCTATATTAATGAATCCTAAAGTATGGGAAGCAAGTGGACATTTAAGTACTTTTAGTGATCCTTTAATAGATTGTAAACATTGTAAAACTCGTTACAGAGCTGATAAATTATTAGAAGACTTAGGTGTTAATGCAGAAGCTATGACTAAAGAAGATATGGTAGAATATATTACTAATAATAAGGTTAAATGTCCTAAATGTGGTAATAGTGATTTTACTGGAATAAGAGAATTTAATCTAATGTTTAAAACATTTCAAGGTGTAACAGAAGATGCTAAAAGTGTAGTATATCTTCGTCCTGAAACTGCTCAAGGAATATTTGTAGATTTTATGAATGTTCAAAGAAGTATGAGACTTAAAGTACCTTTTGGTATAGGACAAGTAGGTAAAAGTTTTAGAAATGAAATAACACCTGGTAACTTTATATTTAGAGTAAGAGAATTTGAACAAATGGAATTAGAATTCTTTTGTAAACCTGGTACTGAATTAGATTGGTTTAAAGTATATAAAGATAGATGTAAAAATTTCTTATTAGATTTAGGTATTAAAGAAGATAATTTAAGATTAAGAGATCATGAACCTGAAGAATTATCTTTCTATAGTAATGCAACTACTGATATAGAATATAAATTTCCTTTTGGATGGGGAGAATTATGGGGTATAGCTAGTAGAACTAATTATGATTTATCTAGACATATGGAAGTTAGTAAAACTAGTTTAGAATATATTGATCCTGAAACTAATGAAAAATATATTCCTTATGTTATTGAACCTAGTGTAGGTGTAGAAAGACTTGTTTTAACAACATTATGTAATGCATATGATAATGAAACATTAAGTGATGGTACAACTCGTGAAGTAATGCATTTTCATCCTTATTTAGCACCTTATAAAGTAGCAGTACTTCCACTTATGAAAAAATATCATAATGAAAAAGCTATGGAATTATATAAAGAATTAAGTAAGCATTTTATGACTACATATGATGAAAGTGGTAATATAGGTAAAAGATATAGAAGACAAGATGTTATAGGAACACCACTTTGTATAACAGTAGATGAGGAAACTTTAAATAATGGTACGGTTACTATAAGAGATAGAGATACTATGAAACAAGATGTAGTAAAACTTGAAGATATTAGAAAATATATTGAAGAGAAGATTGAGTTTTAGAATAAAAAGGTGGTTCATATGGGGAAAAAAGTAAAAATATTGATAGTTGTGACACTAGGATTAATTATTGGATTAGGATTAATACTTTATTTAATATTTAATGGACGTATTGGTATATTAGCATTAAATTCAGAATATGAGATTCTTGAAAATAGTGATAAATTTAAAAGCTATTATGTAGATGTTATACATGATTATACAGAGTATTCAAATTATAAATTAGAAAAAGAATATACAAATGATAAATTAAAAGAAAAAGATTTTAAAAAGAATAATTATGTAATAGTTAAATTATTTAGAACTCCAGAATGTTATTCATCTCTTAAATATAAAAAAGTAAATATAGATTCTCAAAATAATATGAAAATATATTTAAGTGGTAAAGAAGTTTGTTTAAATTATTGTAAGGAAGGTACTTATTTTATAGAGATTCCTGTTTCTAAAACAATAAATGAAATAAATCTTACAGATGTATATATTAAATCATTAACTCATGTAATTTGTCCTGAATTAATGGTTTACAAACCAATAATTTATATTTATCCAAAAGGAGATATTGATTTAAATATTAAGTTGTTAAATAATGATTTATTAACTCATACTTATCCAAAATATACAAATGAATGGAATGTTAAAGTTAGTAAAAATGGTAATATTTATGACTATGAAACTAAAAGAAATTATTATGCTTTATATTGGGAAGGAATAGATAATACACCATCTAATATGGATGAAGGTTTTGTAGTTGAAGGAAAAGATACAATAAAGTTTTTAGAAGAAAAACTAGAATACTTAGGATTAAATGAAAGAGAAATAAATGAATTTATTATTTATTGGATAGATAAGTTAGAAAATAATAAATATAATTTTATAAGATTTAGAACAACAGAAGAAGTTAATGAGTATATGCCTTTGAAAATAAATGTTAAACCAGATACTTTGATAAGAATTATTATGGATTTTAAACCACTTGAAAATAAAATAGAAGTAATAGAACAACATTTGAGTAAAGTTACAAGAGAAGGTTATACAATAGTTGAGTGGGGTGGAAGAAAAATTAAATAAAATTAAAATGAAGAGACTTAGTGTTTCTTCATTTTTCAATTATATTTATTACACTTGATATAGGTAATATATAGTTTTTCTTATCTATGTGCATTAATTTATTATAAAAACATATTATACCACCAGGCATTACTTCTTTTTTACAATCGTTTAATGATTCGAAATTATTTAACATATTAATAGTGGGTTCTGCTGTTTTTTTAATTTCAAATGGATATAATTTATCATTTTCATAAAATACTAAATCTATTTCATTTTTCTTTTTGTTTCTAAAATAACTAATATTTGGAGTTATACCAGCAGATCTATAACTTTTTATTATTTCTGAAATTATAAATGATTCCAAATAATGTCCACTTGATGAACTTGATTGTAATTCTCTAGGATCGTTATAACCAGCAAGATATGAACATAATCCTGAATCCATCCAAATAATTTTTGGCATGTGGTTAACTCTTTTTTCTTTAGTTGATTTGTATGGTGTTAATAAGTAAATAATTCCACTTGAAACCAAAACATTTAACCAACTAGCAGCAGTTTTATCTGATATACCAACATCATTTGCAATATTAGTATAATTTAATTGTTCGCTATTTCTTCTAGCTACAGTAATCATAAATCTCTTAAATGTTTCTATATTACTAACATTTATTAATTCTTTTACATCTCTTGATAAATATGTTTCTACATAGTTTTCAAAAAACATATTTTTTTTCATAAATTCATTATTATATAGTTCAGGCATACCACCGTTAAAAATTACATCAAAAATTTCATTTACTGATATTTCTTCTGTAGGAATAAATTTACTAGGATTAAATAATTGTTTATTTTCTACAGATTTATTTATTTCACTATAAGTAAAACTATTTAAATTAACTATTCCAATTCTGCCAGCTAGAGATTCTTTAGCGCCTTTCATTAATTTAAATTGCTGACTTCCGGTTAACCAGTACATACTTGGTTGATTTTCTTCATCAACTTTCATTTTAATATAAGGAAATAATTCTGGTGCATATTGTGCTTCATCTATAAAAAGAGGCCATGGATTTTCTTCTAAAAATAATTTTGGTTCTCTTTTAGCCATTTCTCTCATATTTTTATCATCAAGTGTAACATAATTCATTTCTTCTGGTTTTAAACTTTTTAATAAAGTGGTTTTTCCAACTTGTCTAGGACCAGTTACTAATAAAACTCTAAATGCTTTTGAAACTTCTATTATTGTTTTTTTTGCTTCTCTTTCAAACATTTTCTTACTCACCTCTAGTTAAATTTTATCACAAAATTCCGAGATTTGCAATACAAAACTCCGAGTTTAGAAAGACAAAACTTCGAGATTTGACAGAGTAAACTTCGAGTATTAAAACTAAATTTGTATATTAATTAATAAAACTTTTGAAAAAATTGAGATTTTTTGTAATTTAAGTTGAACCAAAAAAATAATTATGGTAAAATTGTCATAGTAAGGGATTATAGAAAATATGGAGGCTAGATAAAATGGGCTTAAATTTTAAGTTATTTGAAACAAAAGAAGAAGATGTAGTTGATTCTAATGAAGATGAATACTATACAGTTAGTGAAGGAGATGCTAAAAAAGGTATTCAATCTAATAAAATGATATTAGTAGAACCTAGAGCTTATTCAGAAAGTCAAACAATAGCAGATCACTTAAAAGCAAGAAATAGTGTAGTAGTTAATTTTAAAAGAGTAACTAGTGATCAAGCAAAAAGAATAATTGACTTTTTGAGTGGTACATTGTATGCTATAGATGGAGATTTACAAAAAATAGGTGATGGTATTTACTTATGTACACCAAAGAATATTGATGTACAGGGTGAAATAACTGATGAATCAAGTAAAAGTGATAATGGGGAAGAATGGTAAATAATTAAATAAGAGGGTGTCCTATGAATAATTTTGATACAGTCTTTAGAGGATATGATAAAGAACAAGTAAAAAAGTATTTAGATAATGTCATAAAAGAATATGAAAGACTATTGAATGATAAAAAAGATGTAGATAGAAAAGTATCTGATTTAGAAGAAAAGCTTAAATATTATACTAATTTAGAAGATAAGTTTACACGTGCAATAATAACTGCTGAAAATGCAGGAGATGAAATAAAGAAACTTGCTAGAAATGAAGCAGAAACTCTAATAAATGATGCTAAAAGAAATGCTAATAGAATAATAAATGATGCATTAATAAAAGCAGAAAAAGCTAATGATGAAGCAGATAGACTAAAAAGAAATACTACTCTTTTAAAAAGAAGACTTAAGGCTATTATAGAAAGTCAATTAGAAGTTATTGAAGAAATGGACAGACTCGATTTTAAAGATGAGAATAGATATTAAGTCACTATTAAGTGACTTTTTTAGTAGGAGAATATATGAATAAAGTAGAAAAAATGGTTGAATTTATATTATCATGGAAGTTTATTGGACCTATAGTATATATAATATTAGGGTTTATTATATATAGTTTAATAGTTAAAATAATTAATAATATTAAAATAAGAAGAAAAGGTAAAAATCATAAGAAAGAGGATACTGTAATAAATTTAATAAAAAATATATTTAAGTATTTAATAATTATTATAGTTATACTTATGTCTTTAGAATTATATGGAATAAATACTAGTAGTATATTAACTAGTTTAGGAATAGTAGGAGTAGTTGTTGGTCTTGCTTTTCAAGATACAATTAAAAATATGCTAGCGGGTATACTTATTATATTTGATAATAGATATAATGTGGGTGATTTTGTTAAAATAAATGATTTTACTGGTACTGTAGTTAATTTAGGATTACAAACTACTAAATTGCAGGCATATACTGGAGAAATGTTTACTATAAGTAATAGTAATATAAATACTGTAATTAATTATAGTCAGGCTAATACAAGAGTTGTTATTAATTTAGGTGTTAGTTATGATACTGATATTAATAAGTTAGAGAAAGTATTAAATAAGTTAAATAATAAAGTTAAAAAGATAGATAATGTAGTAGGAGATTTAGAATTATTAGGAGTTGATTCTTTTAATGCAAGTGATATAAGTTATATGATAACTGTATTATGTAAACCTAATACACATTATGGAGTTAAAAGAAGTATGTTAAAATTAATAAAAGAAGAATTTGATAAAGAAAATATAAATATACCTTATACTCAAATAGATTTACATTTAGTAGAAGATAAAACTAAGTAGTGTTAAATAACATTACTTTTTGTTTACATACTTATTGAATTTAAATATTTTATTTGATAAAATTAATTTATGATAGAAGGTGGATATAATGAGTAAAGAGAAGAAATATTTATTGTATGGAATGGTTTTAGTTTTAATCGCAGCTATGGGATTAACTTTTGCTTATTTTGCTGCAAATATAGAAGGAAATAAAAAGGTTATTAATGTTAATTGGGCTGATTTAAAAATAGTATTTAATAATGGAGATGCAATACAAGCTGATAAGATTAAACCTGGATGGAGTACAACTAATACTTTTAGTGTTGAGAATCAAACTAAGAATGTTTATAAATATAATATAGTTATAGATGATTTGTATAATACTTTTGTAACTACTGGATTTTTAAAGTATAAAATAACTAGTACAGATGGTGGATATAACATGACTGAATTTAAGGATGTACCTAAGAGTGAAGATTATACTAGAGAAGTACTAGCATATAGTGTAGAAATACCTGCGAATACAACTCATAACTATACTATAGAGTTTGTCTATGAAGCAAGTGATACAGTAGATCAATCAGATGATATGGGTAAAGAACTAGAGGGTAATATTTATATAAGTAAGGGAACTGTTGTACCTACACTTGCTAATGTGATGTTAAGAGATAATCCAACAATAAGTGAAAGAACTGATTTTAGTGTTGCAAATACAGAAACAACAACAGGAACACTATATAGAACAAATAAATCAGAAGATGGAAGTGATATATATTATTATTCAGGAAGTACAGTGAGTGCAAATAACTGGGTATACTTTGGAGGATTATACTGGAGAATAATTCGTACGAATGAAGATGGAAGTGTAAGACTAATATATGCAGATGGTGATGGCTATATAGATACTTCTACATTCAATGGAAACTATAATTACCCAATGTATGTCGGCTATATGTATGGGACAGAAGATACTTTAGAGACAAGTAGAACTAATGAAAATGATAGTACAATCAAAACGACAATAGATACATGGTATGAAAATAATTTGTTAAATAATTATGATAGATATATAAGTAAGACTGCAATATATTGTAATGATAGAAGTGTACCAAATAACGATTATTCTACATCGAGTAGTTTTGACTATGGTGCCTATAGTAGATTAAACAATCACATACCATCATATAAATGTGGAAGTGATGGAAATGATGGATTATTTGAAAATACACAAGCGATTGCTGATAAATTTAGTGCAAGTACTAGTGAGGGTGGAAATGGACAATTAAAATACCCTATAGCATTAATGACAGTAGATGAAGTGATTTTCGCTGGTGCGACAACAAATTTAACTAATGAATCTGGGTGGTATAATATTATTTATAATTCCGAAAGTGTTGTAGGAACTTCTTGGTGGTTAACTATGTCACCGGCTCATGGAAGTGAGACAAATTCTAGTGTTTTTTCTGTTTATGGAAATTTTGCTTCAGGTGCAATTGATGATCAAAATGCTCTTTCATCTGGTGGTGGGATACGCCCTGTAATCTCCCTAGACTCTTGTGTCATTGTAAAATCAGGTAATGGGGCATACAATAACTATTATGAGATAGATTATGAAAATAGTTGTAACTAGGGGTAATCTATGAATAAAGAAAAGAGATACATAATATTTGGTATAGTAATGATAGTAGTATTACTTGTAGGAGTAAGTTATGCATACTATCAAAGTGAAATGAGTAGTAATAAATCTAAAGTAACTGTAGATACAGATGATATGAGAATTATATTTACTAATGGAGATGCAATTGAAGCAAGTGATGTATATGCAGAAGATAACTTAGATATAGTTAAGACTTTTAGTGTAGAAAATAAAACAAGTAAAGAATATAAATATAATATAGTTATAGAAGATTTAGTAAATACATTTAAAACAACTGGTTACTTAGTTTATAAGATAACAAGTGATGATGGCGGATACAACATGACTGATTTCATAGATATACCTAAATCATTGACTGGAACAGATACTATCTTGGCATCTAATGTGTCTATACCAGCAAAATCAATACAAAACTATACAATAGAGATAAAATACATAAATAGTATTAATAATAATCAAGATGAAGATCAAGGTGCAAAACTAAGTGGTAAACTTTATATTACTAAATATAATTAAAGAATTTAGTATTTACTAAGTTCTTTTTCTTTACATTTATGGTAAAAACGTGATACAATACATTTGGCTTTAGAAATAAACACCTTTAAGAATTATACTTACTAGTGTCCTTATGGATGTAGGTATTTAGAATTAAAGGGAAGAATTAACGAAAGGAAAGTGGAAAATATGGAAAAGAAGACAGTAGTGTCAAAAAGTTATTTATTAGAAGCTGGTGTTCATTTTGGACATCAAACTAAGAGATGGAATCCTAAAATGGGAGAATACATCTTTACATCAAGAGATGATATACATATCATAGATCTTGATAAAACAGTTCAAAAATTAGAAGAAGCTTATCCTGCTTTGTATGAAGCCTGCAAAGATGGTGGTAAAGTATTATTCGTAGGAACTAAAAAACAAGCTCAAGAAGCTAGTAAGGAAGAAGCTATTAGATGTGGTGGTTACTATGTAACTGAAAGATGGTTAGGTGGTACTTTAACTAACTTTAAAACTATTAAAGAAAGAATTAATAGAATGGCTGAAATCGAAAAGATTGAAAGTGAAGGTAAGTTTGAATTATTACCTAAGAAAGAAGTTGCTAAATTACAAAAAGAATATAATAAATTAGTTAGTATTCTTGGTGGTATTAGAGATATGAAAAAATTACCACAAGCAGTAATTATAGTAGATCCTAGAATTGAAATTAATGCTATTAGAGAAGCTAGAAAGTTAAATATACCTGTATTTGGTATTGTTGATACTAATAGTGATCCTGATGATGTAGATTATGTAATACCAGGAAATGATGATGCTGTAAGAGCAGTTAAAGTAGTATTAGGTGTTTTAGCAAATGCAGTATGTGAAGGAAATGGTTTACCATTAGATGATTATATTACTGAAGAAGAATTTGTTAAACCTAAGAAAAATAAAGAACAAAAAGAAGTTAAAGTAATTGAAAAAGAAATAGAAACTGAAGTTACTTCTGAACCTGAAGAAACAACTAATCTTGATGATATGAAATTAGCTGATTTAAAAGCTTTAGCAAAAGATAAAGGTGTTAGAGGTTATAGTTCAATGAAAAAAGAAGAATTAATAAAAGCATTAAATAAATAAGATAAAGGAGAATAAATATGGATATTAAAGCAAGTGATGTTAAAAATCTTCGTGATATGACTGGTGCAGGTATGCTTGATTGTAAAAAAGCATTAACTGAAACAAATGGAGATATTGACAAAGCTATAGATTATTTAAGAGAAAAAGGTATTAGTAAAGCTGCTAAAAAGGCAGATAGAATTGCTGCTGAAGGTATTGCTAATATTTATACTAATGGAAATAAAGCAGTAGTAGTTGAAGTAAATGCTGAAACTGACTTTGTTGCTAAAAACCAAGAGTTTTTAAATATGGTAGATACTATTGGTAATACTATTTTAAATAGTGATGTTACTGATTTAGAAAGTGCTTTAAATTTAAATACTGAAAATGGTACAATTAATGATTTAATCGTTAATGAAACAGCTACTATTGGAGAAAAATTAAGTTTAAGAAGAATAGCAGTTGTTAATAAAAATGATGATGAAGTATTTGGTTCTTATTTACATATGGGTGGTAGAATTGCTTCATTAGTAGTTGTTAAAGGTACTGATGAAAATGTTGCTAAAGATGTAGCAATGCAAAGTGCTGCAATGAGACCTAAGTATGTTAATCGTGATGAAGTTCCTAGTGAAGAAACTGAACATGAAAGAACAGTGCTTACTGAACAAGCATTAACTGAAGGTGCTAAACCTGAATTTGTAGATAAAATTATAGCAGGAAGATTAAATAAATTCTATCAAGAAATTTGTTTAGTTGAACAAACTTTTGTAAAAGATTCTGACTTAACTGTAGAAGCTTACTTAGAAAAGAATAACTCTAGTATGGTTAAAATGGTTCGTTTCGAAGTAGGTGAAGGAATGGAAAAGAGAAATGAAAACTTCGCTGATGAAGTTATGGGTCAAATTAAAAACGCATAAGTTTAAAAAGAAATTCAAAAATAATATAGTGAAAGGAAGCCTGCTTTTAATCGCAGCTTCCTTTTTAATATTCTTAACATATGAAGAATGTATGCAAGAGAGAAATAAAGAATTAGTATCTTTCTTAAACAGTCATAATAACATATTTGAGTATTTATCTATTAAAGAAACTTTAAAAGTTTTAGAAGATAAAACAGGTATAGTAGTATTTGTTAATGATAGAAAAGATATTAATAAATTTATAGATTTATTATATGATAAAGATAATAGTGTTCCTTTATATGTTTGTAATGTTAAGAGTGATGAAACTATTCTTAAGTTAGATGAAGAAGATAATGTTGTTGTTAAACAAAGACCTAGTAAAGACTATAAGAATTTATTAGAAAGATTAGGATCTTTTACTGAAGAATATTATCTTAAAAAAGAAGATGAAATAATAGAAACTGATTACAAAAGAATTATAACACCAATGGTTTTATTTGTTAAAAATGGTAAGACTATGTTTAGTCATTATATATCTGATGAAGAATTAACAGATGAAGAATTATTGGATATTTATAGTAAGGGGTTTGAATTGGTTGTTGAATAAGTATCAAATATGATACTTTTTTTCTTGCTTTTATTTTTAATTTTTGATATTATATAAACTAAATTTAGGGGGATAGTATGGAAGGTTTTAATTTAATAAGAAATTTACCAGATAAATTAGATAAAAAAGAACAAAAAGAATTGTTATTAAAAAAAGATGAAGAATCTAGAGAAAAATTAATAATGCATAATTTAAGATTGATAGTTAATTTAAGTAAAAGATATCAACCTTTAAAATTTGATAATGAAGATTTATTTTCTATAGGTGTTTTAGGACTTATTACAGCTGTTGATACTTTTGATGTGAATAAGAATGTTGAATTTAGTACTTATGCATCTAGTTGTATATTAAATTCCTTTTATGCATTTTTTATCTATAGTAAAAGAAAAAGAGATTTAGGAAATTATAAAGTATCACTTGATAATTTGTTTAATGTTTGTGATGAGAATATGAGGGTAGAAGCAAACTATTTAGAAAGTATAGAAAAAGATTTATTATTAAGTTCTATAAATAAAGCATTAGATGATTTAGAAAAGAATCTTATTTTGTTATATTTTGGTTTTAATGGTGTGTCTTATATGCAAAAAGATTTAATGGTAATGTATGGATTAAGTCAAAGAAAAGTAAGTGTTACAATAAAGAAATCTATTTTAAAAATAAGAAATCAATTAATAATAGATGGAGTATTTGAAGGAGAATTAGTTAAGTTAAGAAGTAAATAAAAAGCATCTATCCACATTAGGATAAATGCCAAACGAACAACTTCGGTAGACATTCAGAAACTGAATGTTCCTTTTTATTATATGAAGATTTCTCTTCTAGATATATATTATCATTTTTTATTGGTTTTTTTAATACAAAAATATGTTTGATTTTATATTGACTTGGATATATTTAATTGATATAATAACTCTTGTGGAACAGGATGTTCTGGGTGTCTACCATTAACCGGGGGCTTTGGCCGAAGGAAGGATGGTGAACGTATGAAGAAGAGAAACTTTATTATAAAGGTTTTGAACAGAGTATTGTTCATTTTGATATCAATAGTTATATTAACTATTATAATTAAAATAGACATCTATCCAATAGGATAAAT
>CAKORV010000025.1 GCA_934101625.1 uncultured Bacilli bacterium
TATAACAAGTGATGAAAATATTTGTGAATATTTAGGAGAAAGAAATGAACTATTATGATGAAATAAAAAATATATTAGTAGATAATATAATTGGAAGAAAAGTAAGAGAATATAAAAGTAATCAAAAAGATTTGGAAGGATACTATAATGTAGGTAAATTACTTATAGAAGCCCAAGGTGGAGAAGCAAGAGCTAAGTATGGTAATCAACTTATCAAAGAATATTCTGAGAGATTAACAAGTGAACTTGGAAAAGGATATACACCAACCAGATTAAAATATATGAGAGAATTTTACTTGTTAATCAAAAAAAGTCCGACACTGTCGGACCAATTTAGAAGTATTAATATAACTTGGTCAAATATATGTGAAATACTAAGTTTAAAAGATGAAAAAGAGATAAAATATTACTTAAATATCTCAAATAAATTTAATTTATCGACAAGAGATTTAAGACAAAGAATTAAATTAAAAGAATATAATAGACTTGATGATGAAGTAAAAGAAAAGCTATCTAAAAAAGAAGTAGTACCAATTAAAGATACAATACCTAATCCAGTAGTATTAAGTGGTTTAAAGTTTAAAGAAAAACTAACAGAGAAAATACTTCAAAAATATATAGATGAAAATCCAGTTAAATTATGTGATGCACTAGGAGAAGGGTATACTTACGTAAAAAGTCAGTATAAAATTAAAATAGGAAATAATTATAACTATATTGATGTCTTATTGTTTAATACAATTGATTTGAATTATGTTGTAGTAGAACTAAAAATAACAGAACTAAAGAAAGAGCATATTGGTCAAATTCAAACATATATGAATTATATAGATTTAGAATTAAAGAAAGATTATCACAATAAAACTAATGGTATAATTCTGTGTAGACAAGATAATAAATGGTTAATAAAATATATAAATAGTGAAGAAATAAGAATAAGAAGGTTTATAACAAGTGATGAAAATATTTGTGAATATTTAGGAGAAAGAAATGAACTATTATGATGAAATAAAAAATATATTAATAGATAATATAATTGGAAGAAAAGTAAGAGAATATAAAAGTAATTAAAAAGATTTAGAAGAATATTATAATGTAGGAAAATTACTTATAGAAGCACAAGACGGAGAAGCAAGAGCTAAGTATGGTAATCAACTTATTAAAGAATATTCTGAGAGATTAACAAGTGAACTTGGTAAAGGGTTTTCTACCAGAAGTTTAAAATATATGAGAAAGTTTTATTTAGTTTGTCAAAAAGGGCAATCATTGATTGCCTTATTCATAAAATATAATATATCTTGGACATTTATTACAAAACTTTTAATATCACCTGGTCAAACAAATATAAAATAAATAAGTAATTCTTCAAAAAGCATTATGAATACATTATAATAACTAATAAACTAAGATATACATATAATTTACAATTTATAAATTAATTAATAGACTTTATTATTTTAATTTGCTATAATTAAATTACCAAGATGAGGTGTCTTAAATAAACCGACAAATAAGTAATTTGGAGACCTAATTAGTTAATGGTGTTGAAAACTTCCTAAGAAGGATCCTAAAATTAACTATGTGGACTACCACCTCGCGAGTAGCGAGTTTTATTTATTCACTTTACTTGGTTTTATTATGGAGAGAAATATGAATTTAAATAGATTAGAATTATTAATTGGAAAAGATAGCTTAGAAAAAATTAAAAAATTAAAAATACTTATAGTTGGATTAGGTGGAGTGGGTGGTTATACATTCGAAACTCTTGTTAGATCGGGTATAGAAAACATTACAATAGTGGATTTTGATAAAGTAGATGAAACAAATTTAAATAGACAAATCTTAACTAATTCAAATAATATAGGTAAATATAAAACAGAAGTTGCATTAGAAAGAGCTTTATTAATAAATAAGAATGTAAATATAAACAAGTTAAATATATTTTTAAATAAAGATAACATAGATGAATTAAATATTAATCAGTATGATTATATTGTAGATGCATGTGATTCATTAGATACTAAAGAACTATTAATGAATTATTCATATAAATATAAAATTAAATTAATTAGTTCAATGGGTACTGCTAAAAAGATGGATGCAACCAAGTTAGAAATAACAACTCTTAATAAAACTAGTTATGATGCACTTGCGAAATTACTTAGAAAAAGAATAGATAAGAAAATACAAAATAAAATTATTGTTGTATCTAGTACTGAAAAACCAAAAGATATAAAATCATTAGGAAGCAATAGTTATGTACCAGCTATGTCTGGAATACTAATGACAAATTATATTATTAATGATGCTTTAAAATGATTAAAAAATTTACTTTTAATTACATTTATGATATTATGAACTTAGTAAAACAAGCTGAATTTGACAAGTGTGTATAAATATGGTACAATCTAATTACTAAGGGGGATCGTATGAATAAAAAAGAAGTTAATAGATATACATTAGGTATTATAGAAAAAATAGAAACTAGAAAACTACATGATAGGTTTGAATTGGGGGAATTATTAAATAATATACAAAAATATAATAGTAATCCTAAAAATCCTTACTATTTAGGAAAAGTTAGAATATTAGGAAGTGGAGTAGTTGAATTTAAAAAATATAAAAAAATAACTGAACCATCTACTTTAGAAAAAATAGATATGCTAACAACTATGTATAAAAATGAAAGTGCTTTAAAGAAAGCTTATAATATAAAACCTAATAATACACATAGAATAGAAATACTATATAGATTTAATAAAGATATAAGGACTTTACCAATAATATATAAAGAATCTAAATCTTATATAGATAGAAATTTCTTAAAACAATATGTTAATAATACATTTGCTGTTACTCCAGATTTATTATCAAATATATTAGATAGTGAACAAATTGAAGGTGCTTGTAGAACTAATAGAGATGAATATGATAATTTATTTGCTTTAAGAGAACAATTAAAATATAACCCTAATGCAGACATATCTAGATTTAGTAGATTTTATTCTTCATTTATAACTCAAGGTGGTAAATTTAATTATTTTAATTTTAGATTACTAGCAGTAGAGTTTATGGAACAAGATAATTTAAAATTTAAAGTTGAAGAACCAGAACAACTAATAATGAAAGAATTAGAACTACTAGAAGAAAAAGAAAAATATGAAGATGCAAAATTAAAATTAACTGAGTACTAAAAAACGACAAAAATCTTGTCGTTTTTTTTATATAATATATTTGGTGATTATATGAAGATATATATTGACCTAGTATTATTTCTTAATTTTGCATTTGATTTTATATTACTTATCACTACTTCTATTTTATTAAAAAGAAATACTAAATTAATAAGAATATTCTTAGGTTCTTTGATAGGTAGTATAACTATAATAATATTATTTATTCCATTTACTACAATATCATTATTTATTATGAAAATTATATTAAGTATATTAATAATAATTATTACATTTGGATTTAAAGATATTAAATATACTTTAAATAATTTATTCTATTTTTATATTACTAGCATAATATTAGGTGGATTTATGTATTATTTAAATATAGAATTTAGTTATAAAAATATAGGAATAGTATTTTATCATAAAGGAATAGGTACTAATTATATATTTGTATTATTGATAAGTCCTATAATATTATTTATATATACTAAACAAATGAAAAAATATAAAATAAATAATACATTACATCATAAAGTAGATTTATATATAAATAATGAAATTATAAATTTAAATGGATTAATGGATACAGGAAACACCCTATTAGAGCCTTATAATAATAAAAAAATAATAATAGTATATGATAAAAGATTAAATGAATTAGTAAATGAAAATAATTTCTTTTTAGTACCTATAGATAGTGTAAATAATCATATATTATTAAAATGTATAAAAGTAGATAAAGTATTTATTGAAGGATTAGGAATAAGAAAAGATGTTGTTGTAGGATTATCAAATGAAAGAATAAAAAGAAATAATATTAATTGTATATTAAATTATTTATTGATGGAGGGATAATGATGAAATTGTTGGAATTATTAAGAAAGTTATTTAGTAAAGAAAATAAGTGTTTTTATTTAGGAAGTACTGATATACTTCCACCACCTTTAGAGAAAGAAATAGAAGAAGAATTAGTAATTAGAAGTAATAATGGTGATATGGATGCAAGAAATAAGTTAATTGAACATAATTTAAGATTAGTAGTATTTTTAGCTAAAAAGTATGATAATACAATGTATGATTTAGAAGATTTAGTTAGTATTGGGACAATTGGATTAATTAAAGGAGTAAAAACTTATAAATTAGATAAGAATATAAAATTAGCTACTTATGCTAGTAGATGTATTGATAATGAAATATTAATGTTTTTAAGAAAGAATAAAAGAAGAAAAGTAGAAGTTAGTTTTGAAGATTCTATTAATTTAGATAGTGATGGTAATGAATTACATTTAGAAGATGTATTGGGAACAGAAGATAATATTGTAGAAAAGTCTTATGAAGATGAAGTAGATAAAATATTATTATTTAATGAAATAAGAAAGTTAAATAAAAGAGATAGAGATATTTTAATACTTAGATATGGACTTAATAATAGTGAAGAATATACACAGAAAGAAGTAGCGGATATGTTAAATATAAGTCAAAGTTATATAAGTAGAATAGAAAAGAAAGCAATAAAAAAACTAAAGGATTTAATGAAAGTTTAAATCCTTTAGTTTTTTATTAAATATTTTTTATCTATGTTACTTTTAGCATATGGTTTTCTTATATCAGTTCTATATAAAATATAATCTATACTTGTATTATAAAAATTAGCTAACTTCTTTAATACATCAGTAGAAATATCAATAGTACCTACTTCATACTTAGAATATCCTGTTTGACTCATATTTAAATACTTAGCAATATCTCTTTGTAATAAATCTTTTTCTTCTCTTAAATCTTTAAGTCTATTTATAATATACCTCATAAAAAGAATATCATAATAAGAAATGGGTTATTGACTGGTAGTCTGAAATAGGTTATACTTTAAGTATAAATATAAATAATAAAGGAAAGTAGGATTAATTATGAAAGAAAAGAAATATTTAATACTTGGGATATCAATGGTATTACTAACAATTATAGGTGTAACATTTGCTTATTTTTCAACAAATATAATAGGTGATAGAAAAAATATTACTGTTGATATGTCTGAATTAAAGATTATATTTAATAATGGAGATGATATAGTAGCTGAGAATTTTTACGCAGAAGATAATATTGATATAGTTAAGACGTTTAGTGTAGAGAATAAAACAAGAAATGAGTATAAGTATGATATTGTTATAGAAGATTTAGTAAATACTTTTGTTACTACTGGATTTTTAGTATATAAAATAACTAGTGATGATGGTGGATACAACATGACTGAGTTTAGAGATGTACCAAAGTCAAATACAGAAACTAACGTTGGTTTAGTATATAATATTAGTATACCCGCGAAAGGAGTACATAATTATACCATAGAAGTTAAGTACATAAATAGCGAAAAAATAAATCAAAATGTTGACCAAGAAAAAACTTTAAGTGGCAAAATCTTTATACAAAAGGGCACTGTCTTGTCTCTTAATGATGCAATTTTAAGAGATAATCCAACAATAAGTGAAAGAACGGATTTTAGTGTAACAAATACCGAAACTACTACTGGAACATTATATAAAACAAATAAAACAGAAGATGGAAGTGATGTGTATTATTATTCAGGAAATACAATAAATAACTGGGTAAAGTTTGGTGAAGTAACAAGAGCTTCTTGTACATATAATGGAGTAGAAGTAATATATGCAAATTTGACATCACAGATAATGAGAAATGTTGAATCAGAAAGTGAATGCATTTCAACTAATATATGTAGTGTTACTGGGGATGATACAATATATGCAGTTGGGTTAACAGAGGAAGAATGTGGACAAGTAAAAGGCACATGGACAACAGATAAGGCAACTTATAACGGAATAATTGAAATTGGTATGTATTGGAGAATAATACGCACAAATGAGGATGGAAGTATAAAAATGCTGTATTCAGGAACTAGTCCAGATACAACAGATGCTAGTATAGGAGATGGTTCTGCATATAATAGTTCTGAAAACGATCCGATGTATGTAGGCTATATGTATGGAACAACGGGCTCATTAGCAAATAATAGAACTAACGTGAATGATAGTAAAATAAAAGCTTATGTAGACGAATGGTATGAAAATAACTTATTAAATTATTATGATAAATATATAAGTAAATCTGCAATATATTGTAATGATAGGAGTGTGCAAAATAATAACTATTCTATATCAAGCGGGTTTGACTATGGTGCTTACACCAGATTAAGTAATTATACACCAACATATAAATGTGGTGGAAACGGAAATAATGGATTATTTGAATCTATTCAGGCTATAGCTGATAAGTTTAGTGCAAGTACAGATGGTGGAGGAAATGGACAGCTAAAATATCCAATAGCCTTAATGACCGCAGATGAAGTATCATTCGCAGGCGGAGTATGGCAAACAAACTTAACAAGCCCATATGCATGGTATTATACAAATAGTCAAGGAGAATCAATCATGGATTATAGTGATTGGTACTCAATGTCTCCAAGACGGTGGACGGGTTCTTATGCTTTTGTTTCATCTGTTTGTGGCTCTGGCAATCCAGGATACATTTCCAATATAAGCACAAAGGATATGTATGCCGTTCGACCCGTAATTTCAATCTCTGAATGTGCTAAAGTAAAATCAGGGTCAGGTTTGCCATTTGATCCTTATGTGATAGATTACGATAATAGTTGTATAGGAGAAGTATAATATGAAGGAAAAAAAGTATTTAATAATTGGTATAATCATAGTTTTATTAACATTTATTGGAGTTTCTTACGCATATTTTTCAACTATTATAACTGGAAATAAAAAGAAAGTAACGATGACATCAGCTGGATTAAAAATAATATTTACTAATGGAGATGCAATAGAAGCAAGTGATGTATATGCAGAAGATAACTTAGATATAGTTAAGACATTCAGTGTAGAAAATAAAACTAAGAATGATTATAAATATAATATAGTTATAGAAGATTTAGTAAATACATTTAAGACAACAGGTTATTTAGTTTACAAAATAACAAGTGATGATGGTGGATACAACATGACTGAGTTTAGAGATGTACCAAAAAGAAAAGCCACTACTGATACAGGTTTAGCTTATAATGTATTAATACCTGCAAATACTAAACATAACTACAATATTGAAATAAAATATCTTTATAGCGAAACTGAAAATCAAAGTTCTGATATGGGAAAAACTTTAAGTGGTAAATTGTTTATTTCAGATGGAACATTACCAACTTTGTCATATAAAATATTAGAAGATAATCCTACAATTAAAGAAAGAACAGACTTTAGTACTACATTTACAGAGAATACAACAGGGACTTTATTTGTGACAGATCAAACTCAAGATGAAAGTTCTGTATACTATTATTCTGGAAATACAACAAATAACTGGGTTAAATTTGGAGATACCTCTTGTACATATAATGGTTATAGGGTTTATTATTATGATGATAAAATTGAAAATAAGATGAATAAAACTTATGTTGTTACTGGAATAAAAAAAGAAGAATGTTTATCAACTAATGTTTGTATTATTAATCAAGGGCTTGGCGATAACTATGTAGTTGGCTTAACAGATTGTAAAAATAGCACAAATGAAAAGGCCACTTATAATGAATCAGCAGGTATATATTGGAGAATAATTCGTATCAATGAAAATGGAAGTATAAGAATGTTATATTCGGGAACAAGTCCTAATACAACTGAAGGATATGTGGAACTTTCTGCTTTTAACGAAAGTAATAATGATCCGATGTATGTAGGGTATATGTATGGAATAAGTGGTTCGTTAAAAAATAATAGAAGTTATTATAATAATAGCAAAATTAAAGATTCGATTTATAATTGGTATGATAAAATTTTAGAATTTAGAACAAGTTTTGTAAATACTAGTGATAACCTATATTGTAATGATAAAAGTGTTTATAATGATTTGTATTCAATGAATAACGCATTTAATTATGGGGTTTATACTAGATTAAATAATTTTACACCAACTTATTTATGTGGAGGAAATGGAACGGGTGGATTATTTGAAACTACTCAAGCAGATTATGATATAACCGATAAAATTGGCTTAATGACAGCTGATGAAATAGTTTTCGCCGGTGGTAGTATTAATTCTGGTTTAACAAATCCATATGCATGGTATTATACAAATAGTGAAGGTAATTCAATTACAAATAGTTCATCTTGGTGGACAATGTCACCTAGTAAATGGGATGGGACTAAAGCTAATGTATGGATTGTTGATACAAATGGAAAATTGGATGAAAATGGTAATGTAAGCACTTCTTACGCTGTTCGTCCTGTAATTTCAGTATATTCAGATGCCTACGTAATGTCAGGTAATGGTACCCCAGAAAATCCTTATATTTTATTTGATAATCCATATCATTCTATTCCATGGGGTTAATAAACTAAAATTTGTATAAAATTATATCCTTTCTGACAATATAAGTTAGAAAGGATTTATTATGGCAAAAAATAAAGTTGAAATAACAGGCATTAGAACAAGTACAATTAAAGTATTAAAACATGAAGAAATGATAGAATTATTTAAGAGTTATCAATCAGGTAATAAATTGGCTAAAGAAGAATTAGTTAATGGTAACTTAAAATTAGTATTATCTATATTAAAAAAATATCAAAATAAAACAGATAATATGGATGACTTATTCCAAATAGGATGTATTGGATTAATTAAAGCAATTGATAATTTTGATTTAAGTCATGAAGTAAGATTTAGTACTTATGCAGTATTAATGATAGAAGGAGAAATAAAAAGATATATAAGAGATAATAATTCTGTTAGAATATCTAGAAGTATAAAAGATCTTGCATATAAAGTAATGAGATTTAAAGAAGAATATTATAATAATTTTAATGAAGAACCATCTACTAAAATAATTAGTGAACATTTTAAAGTATCTGAATATGAAATAACTGAAGCATTAATGAGTTTAAAAGAACCAATGAGTTTATTTGAACCAATATATAATGATGGGGGAGATACTATATATTTAATGGATCAACTAGAAGATAAAAAAGAAAATAAAGATTTAGATGGTTTAATAAGTATGAGAAAAGCATTAAATAAAATAAAAGAAAGAGAAAGAAATATTTTAGTAAGTAGATTTATTGTTGGAAAAACACAAACTGAAATAGCTAATGAATTAAATATAAGTCAAGCTCAAGTAAGTAGGTTAGAAAAGAATGCTATTAGTCATGTTAAAAAATTAATTAAATAATTAACTATTATTAATCATATAATTACTAGGTGGATTATATGAGATTATCTGAATTACAAAGAAAAGATATTGTTAATATAAATGATGGAAGAATAATAGGTAGAATAATAGATGCAGATATAAGTGATAAAGATGGTAGTCTAATATCATTAATTATAGAAAGAAGCAAATATCTAAGAAATATATTTTCTAATGAAAGTGAAATTACTATTAAGTTTGAACAAATAAAAAAACTTGGAAGTGATGTAATATTAATTGAAATTTAAAGTGCAAAAATTGCACTTTGAAATTGAAATAATACTTTAAGTATTGTATAATATTCATAGTTAGGAGAACTAATACTATGAAGGAAAAAGATAAATGGAATTTAGAATTAGTAGAATATATTAAACAAGGTGAACCTTCACAAGTAGAAAAAGCAAAAGCCTGGGAAACAGCAATTGGACTACAAGAAGTTGATGGATTAAAGCCTTCTAAATATTTAATAAAAACAGCTAAAGAACATATAGAAGGAATAATTGATATAGAAGAAGTTAAGAATAGAATAGATAATTATTATAATGGTTTAAATAATAGAAAAACAGAAGAAAAAGAAGACAATGAAGAGGCAGATAAAGTATCAGTAAGAATCACTGAAATATTGAATGATAAATCATTTAATTTTAATCCAACTGAGTTAATAAGTATCCATAAAAAATTATTTACTGGAATATTTGAACATGCAGGAGTTTTAAGAAATTATAACTTTACTAAAGATGAATGGATATTAAATGGAGACACAGTGACATATTCTTCTTTTGAAAGTATAATGTCAGCATTAGAATATGATTTTAATGAAGAAAAAAACTTTTCATATAAAAACTTATCATTTGACGAATCAATAAAACATTTATGTAGATTTACTTCAAATATATGGCAAGTACATCCTTTTTGTGAGGGTAATACTAGAACAACAGCAGTTTTTATCATTAAATATTTAAGAACATTTGGATTTAATATCAATGATGAAGTTTTTGCTAATAATTCTTGGTATTTCAGAAATTCATTAGTTAGAGCCAATTATAAAAATTTTGAAAAAAATATTTTTGAAGATATTAGTTATTTAGAAAAATTCTTTTATAATCTTTTATCTGATACAAAATACGAATTAAAAAATAGATATATGCATATAGACTATGTTCAAAGTGCAACTAGCAACGATACAAAGTGCAATTCTTGCACTTTAGAAGAACAAGCTATATTAAATGTTATTAGAAATAATTCAACTATTAGACAAGAAGAAATTGCTAAGATTATTGGTAAATCTTTAAGAACTGTAAAAACTAGAATGATTGAAATGCAAGAAAAAAAGTTGATAACTAGAAAAAATGGAAAAAGAAATGGTGAATGGATAATTTTATGTGAGGTGCAACATGAAAAAAAGTAAATATTTAATAATATCTTTAATTTTACTTATCATTGATCAAATAAGTAAATATTTTGTAATGACTAATATAAAACTTAATAAGAGTATAGTGATTATACCCAATTTTTTTAAGTTAACTTACACAAACAATCATGGAGCAGCTTTTAGTATTTTAGAAGGTAAACAAGTATTAATAATCATAATAAGTATTATAGTATTTATATATTTACTGCGGGAATTATTTAAAGGTAAATCAGATAGTAAATTAATTAATATAAGTATTAGTTTAATACTAGGAGGATTACTTGGTAATTTAATTGATAGAATAATATTTAATCATGTAAGAGATTTCTTAGATTTTAGTTTTAGTAAATATAATTTTGCAATTTTTAATATAGGAGATATTGGAATAGTTGTAGGAGTAATTCTAATGCTTATAGGAATAGTTATGGAGGAAAAAAATGCAAATAGTAATAAATAGTGATAATAAAGATATAAGATTAGATAATTATATGACTAGTATATTAGATACTACTAGAAGTAATATAACTAAACATATAAAAGATGGTACTATTAAAGTAAATGATAAAGTGGTTAAATCAGGTTACATGTTAAAAGAAAAAGATATAATTACCTATAGTGAATGGAAAGAAACTACAGAAGTAGAAAAAGAAAACATACCACTTGATATATATTATGAAGATGAAGATGTGTTAGTAGTTAATAAAAAAAGTGGAATGGTAGTACATCCTGGAAGTGGTAATTATCATGGAACTTTAGTAAATGCTCTTACATATTATACAGATGAATTAAGTGATATCAATGGTACAGATAGACCAGGTATTGTTCATAGAATAGATAAAGATACTTCAGGTTTATTACTTATTAGTAAAAACAATAAAGCTCATCAAATATTAAGTGATGATTTTAAGAATAAAAGAATTAAAAGAAAATATATTGCTTTAGTAAGTGGAGTAATAAATGAAAATACTGGAAAAATAAATGCACCAATTGGAAGAAGTTTAACTGATAGAAAGAAAATGTGTGTTACGGATAAAAACAGTAAGTCTGCGATTACAAACTTTACTGTTTTAGAAAGATATAAGAATTCTACTTTAATAGAATGCATATTAGAAACTGGTAGAACTCATCAAATAAGAGTACATATGTCTTATATAGGACATCCTGTTATAAATGACCCAGTGTATGGTAAAAAGATAAATGATTATGGTCAATTATTACATGCATATTATTTAGGATTTAATCATCCAACTACTAAAAAATTCATGGAGTTCACTTGTCCTTTAGAAGATAAATTTAATGAAATGTTAGAATCATTTAAAAATTCATAATATAAATAGATAAACTTAATATAAAAGCATAAACATTAAATACTATATATGGTATTAAATAATAACTTGCTTTTTTGTTAAGTTTTTTAGTTTCTATAAATAAGAATATAGAACTAATTAGTGTAATAGTTGTTAATATAAATCCAAAGAATGGACTTTTTAAATAAAAGAATCCATATATAAATAAACTATTAGCTAAAAAATTAGTAATAAGTACATAAAAATAATCTTTTTCTTTAAGTATATTTTTATTAATAGATATCTTATATATACTTATAGTAATTAATATATATAGAATTATCCATATAATACTAATAAGTTTATTTGGTAAAACAAAACTAGGTAAATTTAAATAATTATAATAATCTAAATCTACTTTAAATATAATACCACTCAATAACCAAGGAAATAATAATATAATAAATCTTAATATTTTTTTCATTTTGTCACCTCTTTACTAATTGTATGAAAAATAGTAAAATAATATTATTGAAAAGAGGAGATATTATGCCAAGTTTAACTATAGGGAAAAAAGATGATATTGTTATGAAATTAATTCATTACTTTGTTACTGAAGAAAACTATAGACCTATAATTGTTAATGGAGTACAAAATGAAATCTGGCTTGAAAACTTAGAAAGTGATATACCACTTATAAGAATAAATATTAATTATATACATAATGAAGAACAATATAAATATGATATAAGAAAAGCAGATTCAATAAGAAAAACTATTAAAAAGAAAACATATAGTATGAAAATGAATATGTTAAATTTATTAGTAGATGTTAGAGATGAAGTACCTGATATAGAAAGTGATAAAAACATAAAGACTATTAAAATTAATAAGATTAATGATTTAAAAAAGAATAGTTTTATTAATGAATATTTTCCTAATTTTAATACAAAAGT
The DNA here is from genome assembly GCA_934101625.1 of uncultured Bacilli bacterium. Classification (GTDB taxonomy): domain Bacteria; phylum Bacillota_I; class Bacilli_A; order RF39; family UBA660; genus CAKOLN01. Next base: position 13,089 of record CAKORV010000025.1, read on the forward strand.
ACAAACTAAGAAATCTAATATGACTGATATGTTTGAAATGACAGATGAACTTAATAATAAGACTGTAGAAGAAGATAAAGCACTTGCTAAAGTGTTTAGAAATAATGAAAAACCTATTGTTACTATGATGTTAATCTTTATTAATGTAATAGTTTATTTATTAAGTTTAGTTGATTATAATGGAATATTAAATAATTTTGCTAATTATTATTTATATGTACAAAATGGAGAATATTATAGATTAATTACTAGTATGTTTGTACATGCTAATATATTACATTTAGTAAGCAATATGTATGCTCTTTATGTAGTAGGACCTATTATAGAAAAGTATTATGGTAAAGGTAAATTTTTACTCATTTACTTAGGTAGTGGAATTATTGGAAGTTTATTTTCAGTAGTACTAACTAATTATGCTAGTGTAGGCGCTAGTGGTGCTATATTTGGACTATTTGGTGCTTTATTATATTTTGGATATAAATACCGTGCTACTTTAGATGGATTTTTAAGAAGTAGTATAATACCAACTTTACTAGTAAATTTATTATTAGGATTTATGATACCAGGCATTGATGTATCAGCACATTTGGGCGGATTAATTGGTGGCTTACTATTTAGTTATCAAACTGGAGTAGTAAATAAAGAAAAAACCAAAGATAAAATCAATGGTTTAATAATTATACTGATATTAATTGCATTTTTAATATTTATGTTAATAAAAAAACAATAACCAGCATTGCTGGTTATTTAATTTTAACTAAAACTTTCTATATAATCCAATAGCTATACCAAGAATCTCAACTTTATCTAAGATAATAGGACTCATAGTTTCATTTTCTGGTTGTAATCTGAAATGACCATTTTCTTTATAAAAAGTTTTTAAAGTTGTATATCCATTTTCATCTAATGAAACAACAAAGTCTCCATTTTTAGCAGAATTAGTTCTTTTTACAACAACAATATCGCCATCATAAATACCAACATTTTTCATGCTCATTCCATCACATCTAAGAGTAAATATTTCTTCTTTCTTTGGAATCATAAAACTTGGAATACTTATATATTCATCAGGAAATTCAATTGCTTCAATTGGATTTCCACAAGTTACTTTTCCTAATAATGGAACACTAACAACATCTTCTTTTGTTTCTATATATTCATTAGGAACTAATACTTCTAAAGTACGGAATTTGTTATTAGTTTGTTTTAAATAACCTTTATTCATTAAATGTTTCATGTGAACAAATACAGTAGCAGTACTACTTAAATTCATAAGTTCACATATTTCTCTTACACTTGGACTATATCCATGTTCTGCAATATACTTCTTTATTACAGTTAAAACTTCTTCTTGTTTTTGCGTTAATTTTTCCATATTCACATCTCCTCTATACATATATTAACACAAGTACGTACATTTGTCAAACAAATTTATGATTTTTTATTGACACGAACTATATTTTGTATTATGATGTTATCAGAAAGTAGGAGGGATAAAAAATGGAAAAAGTAGAAAAATTATTTAATGATTACAAAGGATTGGTTATATTTTATATAATAGTAGCAGTTTTAACATTTATGCTTACTAAAAGAATTGATAAAATAAATGTAGCTAATAATGAAAAGGTAGTAGATACAAGGAGCTATTACGCCTAAACCATTCTTATTTAAAATAATGTTCTTAGTTAAATAATAAATATTGCAAAAATGAGTAATAAATGATAATATGTATTTAGCAAGAGAACTTGCATATAATAAAAAGGAACACTTGATCTTGCACGTTAAGTGTCACCGGATTTTTGTGTATACACCTAAATCAGATGATTAGGTGTTTTTGTTTTTATATAATCATTAAGATTATACCAAGAAGTACAAATTAAATGAATTAACTGGCAACCTTTTTTCGTTTACAAACATAAAAGCACGTGTTATAATTGACTTATGATAGAGTAGGTGAAATATGGATACTAAAGTTATAAATGGAATAAGAAACCTAGGAATAGACATGATAAAATCTGCAGGTACTGGACATCCTGGTGTTGTTCTATCAATGGCACCAACTTTCTATACTTTATTTGGAAAACATCTAAACTTCAACAAAGAAGATGGTAAATGGATAAATAGAGATAGATTCGTTCTGAGTGCAGGTCATGCTTCTGCTCTTTTATATAGTACACTTTTTTATGCAGGATTTCCAATAGAAATAGAAGACTTAAAAAAGTGGAGAGTAAGGAAAGGCAAATTAGCAGGACATCCTGAACTTAATAAACAAATAGGTGTAGAAGTAACAACAGGTTTGTTAGGAGAAGGGTTTGGTACAGCTGTAGGTATTGCAATTGCTCAAGAATATTTACAAAATGTATTAAATAGAGATATTATTAACAATTATACTTATGCTTTTGTAAGTGATGGAGACTTAATGGAAGGAATAAGTTATGAAGCAGCATCTTTAGCAGGAGAGTTAAAACTTGGACATTTAATAGTACTTTATGACTCTAATAAAGTAAGTTTAGATGGTTCAACTAAAGGTGTATTTGAAGAAGATATACAAAAAAGATTTGAAGCAATGGGATGGCATACAGAAACTGTAATGAATGCTGAAGATTATATTACTATAGATAAAACAATTGAAAAAGCTAAAATGGTAACTGATAAACCTAGTCTTATAGAAATTAAAAGTATAATAGGAATAGGAACAAGCATACAGGGTACTAATAAAGTTCATTCTGGACCTCTAAGTGATGAAGATATGGAATTAGTAAAAGATAAAATGAATATGACTAAAGTACCATTTCATGTATCGAAAGATGCTATTACATATTTTAGAGAAATGATAGATAAAAGAACTAGTGAAGTCTATAATAATTGGGTTTCTAAATATAATAGTGTAATTGAATATAATGAATCTCTTAAAAATGTATTAATAAGCTTAGAAGAAAAAAATAAAAGAATTAATATAAAAAATTTAAAAATAAACTTTGATTTAAATATGAAAGAAGATTTAAGAGATACTAATAATAATTTGATAAATGTTATAGCTAAATTAAATCCATTATTAATATGTGGTAGTGCGGATATAAGTACTTCTACAAGAGTATATTTAAATGATTTAAAAGATTTTAATAGTGATAAACATGGAAGAAATATTAAATTTGGTGTAAGAGAAAGAGCAATGGCCTCGATATGTAATGGACTAGCACTTTCTGATTTAAGACCTATATGTAGTACTTTCTTAGCATTTAGTGATTATATGAAACCATCTATAAGAATGACATCTTTGATGAATTTACCTGTAACATATATATTTACTCATGATTCAATCAAAATAGGACCTGATGGACCAACTCATGAACCGGTTGAACAACTTGGTAATTTAAGAAGTATACCTAATATGTATGTATTTAGACCAGGAGATGTAAATGAATTAGTATCTTGTTGGGATATTATTACTAATAAAAAAATTCCTAGTAGTTTGGTTTTATGTAAAGAAGAAAAAGGTATAATTCCTGGTACAAGTATAGAAGGTGCATTAAAAGGAGCTTATATTGTAAAGAAAGAAGAAGGTAGATTATCTGGCATATTAATCGCGACGGGTAGTGAACTTGAAACTGCTGTACAAATAAGTGAAGAATTAAAAAGCAGAGGTCTTTACATAAGAGTAGTATCTATGCCTTGTATGGAGATATTTAATAATCAAGATAAAGAATATAAAGAATCACTATTACCAATAGGTGCTAAAACAATAGTAATTGAAGCTAGTAATGATTCTAAGTGGAATGAATTTGTATATAATAAAAAATATCTATTAACTATAAATGATTTTGGTATAAGTGCTTTAAAAGAAGAAGTCTTAGAATACTTTGATTATAATTTAGATAGTTTAGTAGAAAGAGTAGAAAAGTTATTAAAATAAGAAGGAGAATAAGAATGAAAAAAATAATAATTGGAATGATAGCATTAATATTAGTAACGGGATGTGGTAAAAATGATGTAGAAAAAGAAGAAAAATTTTATAATTCATTAGAAAGTTCATATGTTTCAATATATGCTACTGATGGAGTTGGACTAGCTGTATATGATCAAGAATCTACTGAAATAAATGGAGTTACTTGGTATAAGGTTGCTAATTCAAAATATAATAAAATGAGTACTTTAGTCAATATGACAGAAAATGTTTATATTGAAGATGTTTATACTAAGATTGAAGATGAAATAGGAAAAAAATATAAAGAAATAGATGGAGAATTTTATACTACTTCAAGTGGTGGATGTACTTTAAAATATCAATTAACTGAAGAATTAAGTGATAATTTAAAGAAAGATATAAAAGATCTTAAAATTAGTGGAAGTAAAGCAACATTTAAGTATGATGGTAAAGAATATAAAGCTAAATTAGTGGGTGATTACTATCAATTTAGTGAAAAGATATTCAAATGTATAGAAGATAAATAAAATATGAAGGAGTAATTAAACTATGAGAGAAGTAATTTTCTTCGAATTAAGTACCAAACTTGGTACAGAAATCGGGGGGGGTTAAAGGTAAATAACTCTCATAGTTTTTTCGTGAAATTAAATATATAGGCACAAGTCTATATATTTTTTTGGTGGTGAAAGAAATGAAAAATAAAAAATATATTGTGTATTTGGTAGTAAGTATATTAGTATTAACTATTGGAGTAAGTTATGCATACTT
>CAKORV010000026.1 GCA_934101625.1 uncultured Bacilli bacterium
ATGATGTAACATTCACAATAACACCAAATGATGGTTATACATTAGAAGATGCTAGTATAAGTTGTTCAAATGGAACACTTTCAAATAATCTCTTAACAATATCAAATGTACAAAGTGATGTTACTTGTACAATAACACTTAATGAAGATGAAATCACATTAGCCCAAGCAATGTTAAGAGATAATCCAACTATAAGTGAAAGAACTGATTTTAGTGTAGTAAACACAGAAAATACAACAGGTACATTATTTAAAACAAATAAAACAGAAGATGGCAGTGATGTATATTATTATTCAGGTAATACTACAAATAACTGGGTTAAGTTTGGAAAATTTTATTGGAGAATAATTAGGTCTAATGAAGATGGAAGTGTTAGAGTGCTATATTCTGGTACTAGTCCTGATACAACTCAAGGTTATATTGGAACATCAGTATATAATTCATATTCCAGTTATGATGAATCTTCATATTTAGGATACATGTATTCAATTGATAATTCATCTGGTGCTGGAACATCACTTGATGGTATGAGAGGTAATTCAAGTAGTAGTACTGTAAAAACATTTATAGATAATTGGTATAAGGATAATATTTTCACAAATTATGATAAATATATTAGTAAAAATGCTGTATATTGTAACGATAGAAGTACAAATAGTTTTTCGAATTTTATGGCTACCTCATTTGGTGCATATAATAGATTAGTTTCAAAAAAATCCCCATCATATAAATGTGGGGTGGATGAAAATAATTCATTTATTGAATCAACTCAGGCAGTAGCAGATAAATTTAGTGTAAGTACAGATGGTGGAGGGAATGGACAACTTACCTATCCAGTTGCACTTATGACAGCAGATGAAGTTGCTTTTGCAGGAACTGTATATGATACACAATTTTCTAACAAATTTGCTTGGTATTCAGTGAATATGAGTGGACAATCTATTACATTAGAAAAAGCATGGTGGACTATGAGTCCTTGTAGATGGGATGGTCCAACTATCTGGAGTCAAGTACCAGGTACAATTTATTCTGTATTCGGTTCGAAAAATAATACAGTAGGTTATTTATATTATGATACAGTTGATACTGAAAATGTTATAAGACCAGTAATCTCAATAGACAAATGTGCATATGTTGCATCTGGTGATGGAACACCTGATAATCCATATACTATAGATGAAACAAGTTGTAGTTAAATTAAAACAGAACTTATCTAAAAAGTTCTGTTTTAAATTTAGTTATATTACTATCCATAATAGTTAAATAAGTATCACTATTTTTTCTTTCATCTTCAGATAAAGTATACATTGTATTTATTTCTAATTCTTCAAGTCCATAACTATTTATTATATTTGTTATTTCTTCATTGTAAGTACTACCTGTTGTTTTAAATATATATTTTATATCTCCACTGTTTATTAAATTTTTAGCTTCATTTAAATTCTTTGAATAATCTGTATTATCATTATCTACTGATAATACTTTAACATTATATTTACTTAAGAAAAGTAAAGTGTCATCATTAACAAGTATTGCTTTCTTACTAGCATTTTTACCCATTAAAGTTAATTCTACATCAAGTTCACTTATTTTGATTTTTAATTCTTCATATTTATCTTCAATTTTATTTCTATTATATACATTTTCATCATAATCTTCTAAATTACTTTTTATATTTCTTGCTATCATAAGAGCATTAGATGGATCTAACCATAACTCAGAAACATCATTTTTATAATTTAAACCTTTAGATGCATCAAGTATTCTAATATTTTCATTTTGATTTAATAAATCTACTGCTAAATCAATTTCTCTTTTTACTCCTGTATAAATAAATATATCGCCTTTACTATAAATTGATTTTTGTTTATCAGTGAGTTCATAATTATTAATGTCGGCTTCACTAGGATAAATACTTTCTATACTACTATAGTCACCATATAAATAATCTGTAAAATATTGTATTGGATAATATGTAGTATAAACTTTTACTTCTCCTTTGTTAGATGTAAAACTACATCCAGTTAATAATAATAGACTTAGTAGTCCTAAAATAAATTTTTTCATTTTTTCTCCTTTTTGGGGACCATATCCACACTAACTTTCCTAAATGGATGGCACCTTAATATTCTTTTTATTGATAAGATACTACCTTTAAAAGCACCATAAGTTTCTATAGATTCTTTTGCATATTCACTACAAGTTGGAATAAACTTACAACCATAATGACTATGTAAAGGAGTTCTTTGATATAAATTTATGAGTTTAATTAATATATTTTTCATATCTCATCACATTAATTATACTAATAAGTATACCATTTTTTCAAGAGTTTTGTTATAATTAAATAGGTGATATAATGAAAACTTTAAAAAAGTATGGAATAGACTTATCTAATAGTAATTTATTAAGTACAGCATTAACTCATACATCTTATGCTAATGAACATAATTGTGAGTCTTATGAAAGGTTAGAATTTTTAGGAGATGCAGTTCTAGAATTAGTTAGTAGTGACTACATTTATAAGAATCATAATTATGATGAAGGTTTAATGAGTAAGAATAGAAGTCTTTATGTATGTGAGAATGCTTTATATGAATATGCTAAAGATATTAATTTAAAAGATTATATTAAAGTAGGTAATGGTATAAAAGAACCTAATAAAACAGTTATTGCAGATGTATTTGAAGCAGTAATTGCAGTTATATATTTAGAACTTGGAATAGATAAAGTAACTCTTTTATTTAATAATTTAATTGTACCTTATATAGAAAGTAATGTAGATTTTCTTATGGATTATAAAAGTACTTTACAAGAATTAATACAAACTGAACAAAGAAGTATAGAATATAGTCTTATTAAAGAAGGGGGACCTGCTCATAAAAAGTACTTTATAGTTGAAGTTAAAATAGATGGAATAGTATATGGTACTGGAAAAGGTAGAAGTAAGAAAGAGGCAGAACAACATGCCGCTAAGGAAGCAATAAGTAAATGTGCATAAAGGAGTATTACGATGTATATAAAAGAAATTAAAATAAACGGATTTAAGAGTTTTGCTGATAAAGTAAACTTAGAATTAAATAGAAATTTTACTGGTATAGTAGGACCTAATGGAAGTGGTAAAAGTAATATAGTAGATGCTCTTAAATGGGTAATGGGTGAACAATCTGTTAAGACATTAAGAGGTAGTAATGGTATGACTGATGTTATATTTAATGGTTCTGCTTCAAGAGAAGGTGCTAGAAGTGCATCTGTTACATTAGTTTTAGATAATACAGATAAAACATTGCCATTAGATTTTAGTGAAGTAGAAGTTAAAAGAATAGTATATAAAACTGGAGAGAATGAATACTACATAAATAAAGAAAAAGTAAGATTAAAAGATGTAAATGATTTATTTATAGATTCTTTTTCTTCTAGAGAGAGTTTAAGTATAATACCACAAGGAAAAATAAGTGAAATATTAAGTGGTAAACCTGAAGATAGAAGAGGTGTACTTGAAGATGCAGCAGGTGTATTAAAATATAAAAAAAGAAAAGAAGAAACTTTAAGAAAACTTGCTAAAACTAATGAAAATATTGAAAGAGTAAGTATGATTATAAGTGAATTAGAAACTCAGGTAGGACCTTTAAAAGAGCAAAGTGAAAAGGCACTTATATATAAAGAAACTAAAGAAAAATTAGAAAGTGTAGAAGTATCTTTAATCGCAAGTGATATAGAAAAAATTAGTATTGAAGTAAATAAACTAAGTGATGAAAAAGAATCTCTAACTAATAATGAAATTAAATCTAGAACTAATATAACTAAAGATAAAGTAGAATTAGAAAAACTAAATTTAGAAAGAACTAATTTAGATAATGATATAAGTGGATGTGCTAAGGAATTACTTGTATTAACTGATAAAGTAAATGATTTAATTAGAAGAAAAGAACTATTAGAAGAAAGAATTAAATATGATAAAGATAATGATTTAGTAAAATCTAATGTAAGAAAATTAAAGAATGAAGAATTAGATATGAAAACTAATTTAGATAGTATTATGTTAGATTTTGAAAGTTCACATAATGATGAAGTAGAATTAACTAAGAAATTAGATAATTATAATTTAGATTATAAAAGTTTAAATACTAAGTTGAGTGTAAGTTTAAATAATGAAAGTAATTTAAAGAAACAATTATTAGAATTAAATAATAAGAAAGATATAATTAATTATAATATAGAGAATATGACTAAGGTACCTTATGCAGTTAAAGTTGTTTTAAATACTCCTAGTTTAAAAGGCATTAAGTCAACTATAGGTAATATAATAAGTGTTAGTATAGAATATTCTACTATGTTAGATGTTAGTTTGGGTGCTAGTAGTAATTTTGTTATTACTGAAACTGATAGAGATGCTAGAAATGCAATTGAATATTTAAAGAGTAAGAATGCTGGTAGGGTTACTTTCTTTCCTATGAATTTAATTAAACCTAAAAGTATAGATAGTGAAACATTAAATTTAGTTAAAGGAATGAAGGGTTATGTAGGTATTGCATCTGACTTAGTAAGTTATGATAAAATATATAATAATATAGTTACTAATCAACTTGGTAATATAATAGTTGTTACAGATATAGATGATGCTTTAATAATAAGTAAAAGAATTAATGCTAGATATAGAGTGGTTACTTTATCTGGTGAAATAATACATGTAGGTGGTTCTTTAACAGGTGGTTCTAAATCCAAAAATAGTGTTAATGATAAAACAGAATTAGATAATATATTAAAAACTATTAATACTAAAGAATTAGATTTAAAAAATACAAGTGATGAAGTAGAAGAGTATAATAAAGAATTAGAAATAATTAAGAATCAAATATATAAAACTAATTTAGATTTACTTAAGATGAAAGAAATTAATGATATTAAAGAAAGACAAATAAATGAGTTTAAATTTAAATTAAGTAAGATAAATGATGAAATAAAGGCTTTAGATACTAAGAATGAAACTAATGAGTTAGATATACTAAATGAGGAATATGCTTCTAGTTTAAAAGAAAAAGAAACTATTTTAAATAATCAAAAGAAATTAGAAAGTAGAAGAAAACTTTTAATTGAAGAAATAGAAGAAAAAGAATTATTAGTTAGAAATAGTGAAAATAAAAATAGAAAAGAATTAGAAAGTATTAATAACTTGGAAGTTAGAATAACTAAGTTAAATGTTAATTTAGATAATTTACTTAATAGATTAAGTGAAGAATATAATATGACTTATGAAAAGGCTAGAAATAATTATGAACTTGAAATGGAAGAGAGTGTAGCTAGAAATATTATAAGTGAATATAAAAGAACTATTAAGTCTTTAGGTGTTGTTAATTTATCTAGTATAGAAGAATATGATAGAATAGGTAAAAGATATGAATTTTTAACTAATCAAAGAGATGATTTAAAACTTAGTGAAGATAATTTATTAAAGATTATTAATGAAATGGATGATGTAATGATTGAGAAGTTCGCTACTACATTTAAGAAAGTTAATATTGAATTTGGTAAAGTATTTAAAAATTTATTTGGTGGTGGTAATGCTTCACTTGAACTTACTGACCCATCTAATATGTTAGAAACTGGTATTGAGATTATTGCAAATCCTCCTGGTAAGAAACCTGGTAGTATAACACTTTTAAGTGGTGGAGAGAAGACACTTACTGCGATAAGTTTATTGTTTGCTATTATGAATTTAAAGAATGTACCTTTTGTAATATTAGATGAAGTAGAAAGTGCATTAGATGAAGCTAATGTAGATAGATTTGGTGAATATATTGAACATTATAAGGGAAAGACTCAGTTACTTGTAATAACACATAAAAAGAAAACTATGGAATATGTTGATTTATTATATGGAATTACTATGCAAGAAAGTGGTGTTAGTAAACTAGTAAGTGTAAAATTAGAAGATATAAAGTAAATATTATTGATAAGATAAATGGTAGAATTAAGACATAAGATATGAAGGAGTAATTAAACTGTGAGAGAAATAATTTTCTTCGAATTAAGTACCAAACTTGGTACAGAAATCGAGGGGGTTAAAGGTAAATAACTCTTGTAGTTTTTTCGTGAAATTAAGTTCATAGGCACTAGTCTATGGATTTTTTCGTGTACTTAAGAAAGAAATGGAGAGTGGTAAAATGAAAGAAAAGAAATATTTAATACTTGGTATTATAACAAGTATTATAATTTTAATGGGAGCAAGTTATGCTTATTTTACTACTAGAATTGAAGGTAATAGAAAAGATATTACTATTGATATGTCAGAATTAAAAATAATATTTACTAATGGAGATGCAATAGAAGCAAGTGATGTATATGCAGAAGATAACTTAGATATAGTTAAGACATTTAGTGTATAAAATAAAACAAAAAAATGAATATAAATATAATATAGTTATAGAAGATTTAGTAAATACATTTAAGACAACTGGCTATATTAGTTTATAAGATAACAAGTGATGATGGTGGTTACAACATGACTGATTTTGAAGATGTGCCTAAAAGAAGTAGTGTTTCAGATACAATATTAACATATAGTGTAGAAATACCTGCAAAGTCAATACATAATTATAATATAGAGATAAAATATATAAATGATGAATAGAATTGTCAAGATGAAGATCAAGGAGCAAAACTAATTGGTAAGTTATATATTGGTAATGGAACACCTGAAGCACCTTATGAGATAGACTATGATAATAGTTGTAACTAATTGAGTAAACTAAAACAGTTAGGTGTTAAATCTAACTGTTTTTAATATCAAAATTTTCTAAATAAGTATTATATGCTTTGATTTCTGGGATTCTATTATATATTTTAAATTTATATTTTTTGTTTTTTGTATGTATTAAATTTTTTATTATATGGTTTGTTAGATAAGGATTTCTAATAAGTAATGGTCCTAGAAGGTAAGTGCCATAGAAGTTTTTATATTGTATTCCTTCAAAGTTATTTTTTAGATTCATACCAGTTCCATCTTTTATTTTTAATAAAGGTTTATCTATGTCATATATTTGACCACATCTATTTTGAAAACCAATTATGTAGTTTTTAAATAATTTACTAGAAGCAGTAACACTACCAACAATTCTAAAGTCTTTCCATTTAGTATGGTATCCAAAAGTATTTAAGCAATCATATTTTTTATTATTTAAATCAATTAAATATTCACCAAATAATTCTATTGAATTACCGGTAACTAGAAAGAATTTTCCATTATCAATAGCGTCTTTTATATCTTCTTTATATTTTTGTATATCTTTAAGAACTAATAATAAACTATTTTCTGTACCCATTCCCATATAAAACATATCATAATCATTAAAATTAATAGTATCTCCAATTGATAAAAAATGAATCTCACATTTTACATCTTGCATTTCAATAAATTTCTTTAATGCTCTTATATTACCATTTTCTCCATATAAATTAAGTAAATCATAATATAAGTGTGCAATTTTAATTTTTTGCATTAGTGATACCTTCTTTCTTTAATAGATTTTTTAATTCGATTTCTTTATCAAAACAAACACAACTATAAATATTTCCTTTAGTTTTACTTCTTAAAATATTAAATAAATCATTTTCTAGATCATTTACTAATATAATTTTATTTTTATCTATACCAGCATATATCATTCTTACATACATATCATATTTAAATCTACCAATTAAAACTATTTTATCTATTCCATCATTATTTAATTCTTCAAAATCTATATCCCATATCCAACTTATATCATTTTCACTATATCTTCTAGAAGAATTATCAAACCCTAGTACAACTGTCTTTTTACCTTTCTCATGAATAATAAAATCTAATGATTGTTTATAACTTAAATTATTTTCATTCTTACTTGCTAGCATTTGCCATTTTCTATTATCAAAGTTATATATATTTAATCTTTTAGGTTTGAATGCTTCATCATTTATTACTTTTAATATATCGTCATTTTTTAATCCAATTAAATTACATACAGCATAACTGGCAGTTGTAAAATATACTGAATATAAGAAATTAGAAGGTAAGTGTACTTTATTTTTATTAATATAAATAAATCCTTTTTCAACATTTATATTGTGGGCTAAGTAATCAATATTAGGTCTTTTAAAATCACAATTAGTACATTTATAATTTCCTATATGTCCATAGTGATAATATTCATACTTTAATTTAGAATTACATATAGGACAATATGCACCATCTTTATTGTTTAATAAAGACTTTTTACTATAATTATTTTTATCCATACCATATGTTGTTATCTTACCTTTATGATTTAAACTCAAACTATATACAAGTGGATCATCAGCATTTAAAATTAAATGAGTATTATCTTTTATTACTTTACTAATTACATCTTTAATAAATTCTGGATGTGCATTTCTAGGTGGTTGATCTCTTGTTATATTTGTTATAATCATATGGGTTAAATCAAAGTATTTTAATGAATCTGCCATATATCTTTCATCTAATTCCATAAGAAGAACATCACCTTTAAATGAACCATCTAAATTAGTATTACTTAATATTAAACTAACTATTGCATTTAAAACATTACTTCCATTTTTATTATAAACCACTTTTTTACCATTTTCATTTAATATCTTTGCTACTAATTCTGTAGTACTACCTTTTCCACTTGATCCAGTAATTCCTATAATAACTTTAGGATATTTTACTTTAGAAAGACAATCTTTATATAAAAATAATGCAACAGCACCTCCTATAACAGAACCCTCTCTCTTAGTTAATTTACTCAATTTATTAGCAAGTTTACATGCTAGAATACTAATAGCTAATCTCATTTATATCACCACTTAATATTATACAGTAATTATTAATTAATTTAAATATTAAATGTAAATCAATGTAAATGAAACTTTTATCTAGTTTTGTCGAATTAAATGAATTATTTTCTAAAAATATTATAATAAAGATGGTGATTGGAAATGAATATATTTTATAGTGATGAAACATTATTTGTAGATTTATATGGGAGTGTGGAAATGAATAAAGTAAAAAATAAAGTATTTAGTATTTTAGATGAGTATAGTATTTCTAATATTGAAATAAATGTAGGAGAAGTGTTTGAATATAAGTCAGGTACTATTAGAGAGTTAAAAAGTGATTATAATAGAATGTATAAAGGAAATATTAAAATAATAAAGTGACCTAGATATACCTAAATTACTTTAATTTAATTTTGTTTTTTGATATACTAGGTATAGTGGTGAGGTAAATATGAAAAAACGTGCGATTTTAATTGATGGAAATAATTTATTATTTAGAAGTTATTATGCTACTGCATATAATGGTAATTTAATGAAAAACTCTAAGGATTTTCCTACTAATGCACTTTATGGGTTTGTTAATATGATTAATAAAATACTTAATGAAGAGAATCCTGAATATATTATGGTGGCTTTTGATAAAGGTAAAAACTTTAGACATGATAAATATGAGAATTATAAAGCTGGTAGAATTGAAACTCCTAATGATTTATTAAAACAATTTCCATATGCATATCAAATACTTGAAGCAATGGGTATAACTGCTCTTAATTTAGAAAACTACGAAGCAGATGATATAATTGGTACTTTTGCTAGAATGGCAGATGAAAATGATTTATATGATGCAACTATTATAAGTAGTGATAAAGATTTATTACAATTAATTAGTAAAGAAGTTAATGTTAAGTTATTAAAACAAAGTGGCTATATATTGATGAATACAGAAGTATTTAGAGAAACTTATAAATGTGATCCTATTAAAATGATAGATTTAAAAGCTTTAATGGGAGATGCTAGTGATAATATTCCTGGAGTTAAAGGTATTGGAGAAAAAACCGCAATTAATTTAATTAGTGAATATGGCTCACTTGAAGAAGTATATAATAATATAGATAATATAAAAGGTAAAACTCGTGAAAAATTAGAGATTGATAAAGATAATGCTTTTTTTTCTAAGGATTTAGCAACAATTTGTAAGAATGCTCCTTTAGGACTTAGTTTTGAAGATATTAAAATTAAACCTAGAAATGAAGAAGAATTAATGAATATTTATGAAGAATTAGAGTTTTTCTCATTTATAAAAAAAGAAGGAAAGAAAGAAGTTAAAGAAAAAGTAGAATATGAAATAGTAAATGATAAAATAAATCCTAAAGATAATTTTGCTTTTTATATAGAAGTGAGTGAAGAAAATTATCATGAATCAGATATATTAGGTATGAGTATATATGATGGAGAAAATGTATATATATTAGATAAAGAAAGTATTTTACTTAATAAAGATATTTTTAGTAAAGCTTATTCTACATATGATTTAAAAAAGAATATAGTAGTACTTAATAAATTGGGTATAAATATAGAGAATGTTAGAATAGATACTATGATAAGTGCATATTTGCTTAATTATAATGTTAAAGAAGACATTAGTTATGTTTCTAATACTAAAAACTATAATATAGAATTTTATGCTAATATGATTAAAAAGGGTATTATTCAAGATAAAGATGTATTTAATTATAATTTAGCATTGAAGAGTAAGTTTATATATGAAACAATTGATGAATTTACAACTGAGTTAGATAATGAAGATATGTTACATCTATTTAAAGATATAGAAATGCCTTTAGTTAGAGTTTTAGCTAAGATGGAAATGAATGGTATAAGAGTAGATACTGATACTTTAGATATTATTAAAAATAAACTAGAAGAAAAATTAAATGTACTTAGTAGTAAAATATATGATCTAGCAGGTACTCAATTTAATATATCAAGTCCTAAACAATTAGGAGAAATATTATTTGAAAAGATGGATTTACCCCATAAAGCAAAGAAGGGTAGAAATGGATATTCTACAAATCATGATACTTTAATGAAATTATATGATTTACATCCTATTATACCTTTAATATTAGAATATAGAAATTTAATTAAACTAATGACTACTTATATGAATAATTTAAAAGATTATGTTATGAGTGATAGTAAAATTCATACTATATTTAAACAGGCTACTACTAGAACTGGAAGACTTTCTAGTGCTGAACCTAATTTACAAAATATACCTATTAGAACAGAAGAAGGTAAAGAGATTAGAAAAGCATTTTTACCTGAAGAAGATAGTGTTATTTTAACTAGTGATTATAGTCAGATAGAACTAAGAATTTTGGCACATATTTCTGGTTGCAAAAACTTAATAAGTGCATTTAATAATAGTGAGGATATTCATACTAAAGTAGCAAGTGATATTTATGGAGTAGATACTAGTTTAGTTACTAAGACTATGAGAAGAACTGCTAAAGCTGTTATATTTGGTATTGTTTATGGAATAAGTGGATTTGGTTTAGGAGAAAACTTAGATATAAGTCCTAAAGAAGCAAAAAAGTATATAGATAAGTATTTAACTATGTATCCTGGGGTTAAAGAATATATGGATAATATTAAAATGAAAGCTAAGGAACAAGGTTATGTTAGAACAATAATGAATAGAAAAAGAGAGATTGATGAACTAAAAAATACTAATTATATTATTGTTAAATCTGGAGAAAGAATGGCTATGAATACTCCAATACAGGGAAGTGCAGCTGATATTATTAAGAAGGCAATGATCGATGTGGATAATGAAATGACTAAGAAAGGATTAAAGTCTAAGATGTTAATTCAAGTACATGATGAGTTAGTATTTACTGTTCCTAAAGATGAAATAGAAATAATGAAAGAATTAGTAAGAGATACTATGGAAAATGCATATAATTTAGAAGTACCATTGAAAGTAGATGTTGAACTTGGTAGTAATTGGTATGATGCTAAATAAAAGGTGATATTTTGAATAAAGTTTTAATTAAAAGTTTATTAGTTAATTTGATTTTAAGTATACTTAAGTTAATTGGTTCTTTTATAGGGGGTTCAATTACTTTACTTGCAGATGCTATACATTGTATGAGTGATATGTTTACAGATGTAATTAGTATCATTGGGTCTAAGTTATCTAATAAGAAACCTGATAAAGAACATCCTTACGGACATGGTAGAATAGAATATTTAACTAGTATAGTTATGAGTATATTTATTATAATTTTATCTATTAGTACACTTATTACATCTATTAAAGGAGAAAAATTTAATACAAATATTTATGCTGTTATTATACTTATAGTGAGTATAATTAGTAAGTTTATTTTAAGTGATTATTTAATTAAGAAGAGTAAAGAACTAAATAGTAATATTATTTTACTTAATGGTATGGAAACAAGATATGATACTTATAGTTCTATGCTTGCTTTACTATTTGTATTACTTTCTTTAATAAGTAATAAAGGAATATTAAAGTATGCTGATATAATAGGTGGAGTTATAATTAGTTTGTTAACTATTAAAGTTGGAATAAAGTTACTTTTATCTAATATAAGTTCTATAATAGGTGAAGTAGATTATAATAAAGATAAAATTAATTTGATAAATTCTGTTATATTAGAACAAAAAGAAATAAAAAGTATTAGAAGAACAACTCTTCTTAAAATGGGTACATATTATAAAGTAATATTGGATTTAAATATAAATGGAGATATTGTTTTAAATGATATGTATGAAATAGAGAAGAAGATAAAAATTGATTTGAAAAAGTTAGATTTAAATATTAGATATGTTACAGTTAATTTTAAACCTATTAATAATAAAAACTCTACATAAAAATGTAGGGTTTTAGTTTATATAAGAGTATGTTTGTAATAAATCTCTGCAGAAAACACTGCAGAGATTGAATCTATTTAATAATAACAAAGTTCTTTACTTCTTTATCGTAGATAGTATTATCATTAATTAAAATACCATAAATTAAACTTGCTTTTAGTTCTAATTCTAACATAGGATATTGTTGAAACTTAGTGATTATTGGTAAACTAGTTTCTTTTTTTCTTTTATTTAAATAAATTTTTCCCTTTTCTGACATACCTAATACTCTTATATATTCTAGATTTTTATATTTAGATGCATCATCTTTAGTAAATCCTACTAATATATTAATTAATATTCTATTAATTCTATTGTAAGTAAATCTTTTTGTTTTTATATTTTCTACTAGTTCACTTAAATTATTTGAAATGATTGCTGAATTAAATATTCTTTTTTCTATTCCTTCTGTTACTAAATGATAATTGCATAGGTTATCTTTTTCAGATATTATTTTATATTTTAGTAATTCAAATAACTTATTTTCATCTATCATATGTATTAATTTAGTAACATCTTTAGGGACATACTTATCAATAACAATATTATTCTTTAGTTTTTCTCTTATATTATTAGCGCTTATTATAGAATCATTGCTTTCTATATCAAGAAAGTTATTAGTTCTTTTAATAGAAATGGGTTTGATATTATACTTATTTTTAATTATTTCTTTAATATAACTTACTCCTAATAAATCATTACTATCTTTAATAGAAATATTACATAAATCATTTATACATTTACTTATACTAGTAGGGTAATTATAACCTTTAGAAATATATTCTTTAAGTTTATTATCAAAAGCATCATTATTTACTTGTACTTTTGCACATTTTTTTAACATATCTATGTCATTAGATTCACTACCAAATATAAGTATATCTATATTTAGTTCATTTAACATTCTTAATGAAGCATAACTAAAAGTATCAGCTGATGAATTGCTAAAAACAAATGGTATTTCTAAAACCATATCAATGTTATTATCTAAAGCAATTTTTGTTTTATTCCATTTATCTAATACACTTACATCTCCTCTTTGAGTAAAATGTGTACTCATAGCAACAATAATAATACTATCTGGATACAATTCTTTTATCTTATTAATTTGATATAAATGACCATTATGAAATGGATTATATTCAACTACTATTCCTATTACATTCATGTTCTTTCACCAATTAGATTTTATCAAAAATAAATATATTTGTAAAATGAAAGTGTTCGCTTGTATTAAATAAATATTTGTTATAAAATGATTTTAGGTGAAGATTAAATGATGGATTTTTTAGAAGGAAAAATTATATTTATAAATGTTGACAATGTAACTATTTTAATTAATGGTATAGGATTTAAAATTTTCACACCTAATCCATATACATTTAAAGAAAATGAAGAAGTGAGAATTTATCTTTATAATCATATTAGAGAAGATGAATATTCATTATATGGATTTAAAACTACGGAAGAAAGAGATATGTTTTTGAAACTAATTAGTGTTAAAGGTCTGGGACCTAAGGTTGGTATGACTATTTTAGCAAGTTCTACTATAGAAGGATTAGTAGACGCTATAGATAGAGAAAATATATTGTATTTACAAAAATTTCCTAAAGTAGGACAAAAATTAGCTAGACAAATTATATTGGATTTAAAAGGAAAATTAGTTAAAACTGAAGGTAAAGAAGTTGTTAATGAAGAACTTACTGAAGTATTAACTACACTTGGATATAAACCAGTAGATATTAAAAGAGTAATTAAAGATGTTGATAAGAGTTTACCAATTGAAAGTCAAATAAAAGAAGCCTTAAAATTATTAGTTAGATAATAAATATATCCTTATTAATTTAATAATAGGAGGCAAAATGAAAAATAAAATAGAAACAATATCAAATTTATTTGAGGAAAAAGAAATAAGAAGTGTTTGGAATAGTGAAGAAGAGGAGTATTATTTTAGTGTTGTTGATGTAATTGGTGCATTAACTGATAATGATTATCAAAAAGCAAGAAATTACTGGAAATGGCTTAAAAATAAGTTGAATGAAGAGGGTAGTGAACTGGTTAGTAATACTAACCGTTTGAAATTAAAGGCACAAGATGGAAAAATGCGTGAAACTGATGTGTTAGATATGAAAGGTATTTTTAGACTTATTGAGTCAGTGCCTAGTCCAAAAGCTGAACCTATGAAAATGTGGTTAGCAAGTTTGGGAAAAGAAAGAATTGATGAAGTTTTTGATCCAGAAATAGCTGGTAATAGAATTATAAATTACTATCGTAATAAAGGTTATAGTGATGAATGGATTAAAAAAAGACTAACTGGAATGGTTGATAGACATAAATTGACAGAAATGTGGAAAAATAGTGGTATTGATAAACCTATAGAATTTGCGATGTTAACCAATGAAATATATAAGGGTTGGTCTGATATGAAAGCAAGTGAATATAAGGCATATAAAGGATTAAGAAAGGAATCTTTAAGAGATAATATGTCTGATATAGAAATAGCATTAACCAATATTGGTGAAATAGCAACTAGAGATATTGCAAAAATAGAAAATCCTAAAGGTTTAGATGAAAATATGAAAGTAGCAAGAAGAGGTGGAGGAGTTGCTAAAGGAGCAAGAGATATTTATGAAAAAGAAACTAAACATTCTGCTATTTCAAGTGATAATAATTTAGATTATAAATATGTTGATGAAAAATTAATTAGTGATAAAACAGAAAATAAATAATAAAGGAAGTGACAACATGGAAGATATAATAAAAAGTGAATATCAAGAGGGAGATTCATTTGAAAAAACTATAAGACCACAAAACTTTGATGAATATATTGGACAAAGTGATGTTAAAGAAAATATTAAAGTTTTTGTAAGTGCTGCTAAAATAAGAGAAACAAGTTTGGATCATGTTTTATTATATGGTCCACCAGGGCTTGGAAAAACAACTCTTTCTCATATAATTGCTAATGAACTTGGAGTTAATATTAAAACAGCTAGTGGTCCTACAATTGAAAAAAGTGGGGATTTAGCAGCTATATTAAGTACTTTGGAACCATATGATGTTTTATTTATTGATGAAATTCATAGAATACCTAAGTATATTGAAGAAATTCTTTATAGTGCTATGGAAGATTTTAAATTAGATATTATTATAGGAAATGAAGGACAAAGTAGGAGCATTAAGATAGATTTACCTCCATTTACTTTAGTTGGTGCTACAACACGTGCTGGAGATTTATCTAGTCCTTTAAGAGATAGATTTGGTATAACTTGTAAATTAAATTATTATACAACAGAAGAACTAGCAACTATCGTTAAGAGAAGTGCTAAAGTATTGGATTTAAAAATTGATGATGATGCAGCAACCACAATAGCAAGACGTAGTAGAAAAACACCTAGAATAGCTAATAGACTATTAAAAAGAGTTAGTGATTTTGCTTTAGTAAGTGGTAAAAGTGTAATTGATAAAGAAATAACAAATCAAAGTTTAGATAGATTACATGTTGATGAATATGGACTTGATAGTGTAGACATTGAATATTTAGAGAGTTTAATAAATAAATTTAATGGTGGACCTGTAGGTATAGAGTCTATTGCAGCAAGTATTGGAGAAGAGATTACAACTATTGAAGATGTAATAGAACCTTTTCTTCTACAAGAGGGATTTATAAAAAGAACTATAAGAGGAAGACAAGTAACTGATAAAACATATGAATATTTGGGTATAGAAAAGTAGCAAAACATCTTGAATAAAGATTTAAAATTTGATAGAATTAAGATATAAAATATGAAGGAGTAATTAAACTATGAGAGAAATAATTTTCTTCGAATTAAGTACCAAACTTGGTACAGAAATCGGGGGGGGTTAAAGGTAAATAACTCTCATAGTT
>CAKORV010000027.1 GCA_934101625.1 uncultured Bacilli bacterium
CTTCCTAGAAAGAGAACATCTATATATGTCTTCCAAGCTAACAGTGGGTTAGATTTTAGACATTAAAAAACTTACGAACTTTAATTAGTCCGCAAGTTGTATTCAAATGGAGCAGGTGATGGGAATCGGACCCACGTTATTAGCTTGGAAGGCTAGAGTTCTACCATTAAACTACACCTGCGTAATCAACATTTATAATTTTACTAAAACTTTATGTCTTTGTCAACATTTTAATTGAAAAAATTTTTAAAATATGATACTATTTAATCAGGATGTGATAACTGGTGAAAAAGAAAGTTGTAAAAAAAGACGTACCTTCTAAAAATTATTTATATTTATTATTAATCGTATTTGGAGTAGTTGTACTTACGTTTTATATAAATGCTTGGGCTAAGACATATAGAACTAAAAAATTAGAAACTAGTCCAATGGAAGGTGTAGTAGAAAAACTAAATATAAATGAACTTGGAATGTCTGTTTCTGAGATGAATGAAGTCCTTTTGTATTTTGGCTATACAAATAATGAAAAAATATATGAAATGGAAAAAAGAATTATATCTTTTGCAAAAAGAGAAGACATTATTTCAAAAATGATTTATGTAGATGTTACTGAAAAAAAGAGTAATAATCAATATTTAAAAGATGTTAAAGAAGTATTTAGTGATTTTGATGATAAAGTTGAAGCACCATTTATGCTATATATTAAGAATGGTAAAATTGTTGATTATGTTAAGCCTGAATATGGATTAGTTCAAACATATCAAATAAAAAAACTTATTGATGAATATAATTTAGGCAATTAAAAAGGAACTCAGTTTAATTGAGTTCTTTTATTATATTCTGTTAAATTCGTTTTTGCTTTGCATTATTACAAGTGTAACTAGTGCTACTGATAACATACATGCTCCAGCAATTATATATTCAGCAATTCCTGTTTGAGGATTAACAACTGTTTCTTTTAATATAATAATTGTTGGACTACATACTTGGTCATCAATTCTTTCATTAGATGGGTAAGTGCCAATTTCGTTACCATTTTGTGTTACTACTATTTGTCTATTAGTTCTTAATGTAAGTGATTCTATAACATTTGAATCAACTACATCTTTTATTTTCAAATAGTAAGATAAAGTTACAACTTCATTTGATTCAATTGTTCCTGCAGTCCATGTTACTAATTTAGTATTAGCATCATATGAAGCAGTACCTTTTGTTGCAGTTACTTCAACAATATCAAAGTTATTTGTTATATAACTATCAAATGAAACTTTAGTAACAATATTATCTTTTGCACTTGGTAATAGAGTACTTATAACAGCAGTAGAATTTAAATAAGTTAAATCAGTACTAACAACATCAGCTTTAGCTTTTATTCCTTCAAATATAGTATTGAAGTTTGTTTTATCAGCCATGTCAATGTTATATGCTACTATTTGAATTCCTTGACCAATATAATTAGCTATTTTTGCTTTAAGATTAGTTACATCTTCAGCACTTAAAGTTCCTAAATTATTTACTACTAGTATAACTACTTTAGTAGCATTTTCATTTTTGAATTCAGTTACTGCTTTATCTAGTGATGCAAATATTTCTCCTTCTGTAGTACTATTTGTACTTGTTTTAATATTATTTAATGCATTTTCAATATTAGCACTATCAAGTGGTACTAGAGATGTTTCACCATTAGTAGTTGATACTACACCTTGTTTAACATTATTTCTAGTTTCTAATTGTTTAGCATTAGTTTTTAATGTATCAATAACATTATTTCTAACACTTGATATACCTGTTCCATTATCAATTACATACATTACTTCTACTGGTTTACTATTATCAATTATAATATCAATAGCAACTTTACCATTTTGCAAATCTGATTTAGAAGTATTAATAGTATTTAAAATATTAGTACCATCTGATGCTAATTGTTTTTTTGCATCATTTTCAGATTTGATTTTTATTGGATGAGTAGTAGCGGCATGTAAACTTGATAGTCCCATTAATGCAGTAAATAAAACTGTACTTACCAATAATCCTTTTTTCATTATCTCCTCCTTATTATAGGTTCATTATATCATGGCTTTTTATAAATTTAAAGATTTATTTATTATTTTTCTTTATAAACTTATATTTTTGTGATAAACTTAAATTAGGAGAATCGAATATGAAAGTGATTAAAATAACATTTAAAAGTGAAACAATTATAGTTGAAACAATTAATAAGTCTTTTAGTAAAGTTATTAATTCTAATCAAATAGAAGATGATTCTCTTTTTTATACTTATGGATTTATTAAAAGAAATAAAGAAATTATAAATGAAATTATAAGTATAAAGTATATAGAAAATTTTATATATAAAGATTTTGAAAGTTTTTATGTTTTAGGTAATATTTTAAAATGTAGTAGTGTTAATTTTGATATTGAGGAATCACTTACTACAAGGGCTTGTAGTATTTTATTAGATAATGAAAGGTTGAAGTATTTAAAGTGTTATTTTATACCAAGTGATTACGTTCATGACTTTGCTAGTAATGGTGTAAGTATAATACTTAGTAATGATTATAAATTTACAACTAATTTTATAAATGGTAATGGATTTAATAATTTAAAGAGTATTTATTATAAAAGAATAATAAATTTTTATAGAGAAGAGGATGTTTTTGATAATTTAGAATATTTTTTAAGAGTGAATACATCTTTAAAAGTAATACATTTATATTTTTATTCTAATAAGTGTATGAATTTTGTTATAGATATGTTGAATAAATATAAAGAAACTGATGTCTATATATTTATACATCAAAATGATTTTAATAAGGATACTATAAGAAATGATATTAAGAATCTTAGAAGTATTAATAAGACATTTAATAAGAGTGAAAAGAAAATAGAAATAATATATGATGATTATAGTTATGATAATAAAATATTTAAAGATATGAGTAGTAATTTTATTAAAGTTTGTTTAGTTTTGATTATGTATGTAGGATTTATACTTATTATATCTAATAAATATCATGAGTATTTGAGTGTAGTAGAACTTAGAAAGTTAGAAATGTCTTTAATTGATAGTAATGATGTAGATAATAATATTGATGAGATTGATGATAGTGATGTTACTCCAGTTGAACCTACTGAACCAACAGAGCCTATACCAAGTGAACCTGTAATTGAAGAACCTAAGTATATAAATTATTATGCTAATATACCAACTTCTTTTGATAAATTGTTACAGATAAATAAGAATGTAGTAGGATGGGTTACTGTTAATAATACAAAGGCTAATTATCCTGTTTTACAGGGACCATATAATGAATTTTATAATACTCATGATATATATGATAGGGAAGTTATAACTGGATGGATTTATATGGATTCTAGAAATAATAGTAAAGAGTTAGATCAAAACACTATTATATATGGGCATAATTTAATAAGTGGATATATGTTTGGAGATTTAAAGAGTACGACTGACTATAGTTGGTATGCTAATCCTGTTAATCAAGTTATTACTTTCAACACGTTAGATAAAGAAATGAAATGGAAAATATTTTCTATATATAGAGTAGATTATACTACAGATTATTTGACTACTAATTTTTATAATGATGAACAATATATGGATTTTATTAATATGATAAAGGGTAGAAGTATATATGATTTTGGAGTTAGTGTTAATCCTAATGATAAGATAATAACATTATCTACTTGTTCAGGACATACTAGAAGATTAGTTATACATGCTAAATTAATTAGTTAAATTTAAAAAGTTGAAGAGTTTTATTCTTCAACTTTTTGAGTGTTTTTTTCTATATTTTCGTTTTGAGTTTCTGGTGTTTCTTCTTTAGGTGTATTATCTTTTTCCTCACTTGTTTCGATATTTTCATCTTTCTTTTTAGCAATCATCCATGTTCCAAAGATATCTGCATTTGCACTTTCTGGTGGTGGATCTGCTTTTTGCATTTTTACAATCATAGGTATTTTTAATATTCTACCAAATGATACACATGTACCTGGTTGTAAGCTTTTTTGTTTTTCTATGATGTCTGCACTCATATTAGGTATCATTCTAGTTATATAATCTAAGTCTTCTGGATGGGTGATTTTGAATATTATGAAGTTATCAGCTTGGCTTATAACATTACTGTTTAAATCAGTTGGTCTTTGTGTTATTAAGTCAATTATTACACCATGTTTTCTTCCTTCTTTGGCAATTCTTTCAAATATGTTATATCCTAATAAACCAACATCATCATTTTGAATAACATATCTATGTGCTTCTTCTAGTATTATGTGAATAGGAATACTTGCTCTTGGTTCGTTTGTTTTACCAAATGTTAAGAATAGTCTACCAAATATTTTTGTAACTGTTCTTGCAAATCTATCATCTACATCTTCTAAGTTAATATTTATTATTTGAGCTTTTTTACCTTCATTAGTTGTTACTAGGTATGATATATAATCTTTAATAGAAGTGAATTTTTTATCCGTAAAGAAAGAACTATTTGAACTATTTATTAGATTATGTAATTTAACTTTTAAACTTATTGCTTCATCATACATATCTGGATTTAATAAATATCTTTCACTAAATAAGGTAAAGTTTAATGCAACTTCTAATTCTTTAAGTCCATATGTAACATTTGAAGTATCTATATTCCATTCTCTTTCATCTTGAATAAAACTTTCTATGTATTCAGCAATTATTGTTCTTTCTGCAAATCTTCCTTCACTATCTATATCAAAGCAATGTCTAAATATTCTAGTGAATCCTATGCCAGGTATAACTGCGTTTAAATTAATTTGTTCTGTATATGTATTGGCAACTATATCAAATATTTGGTCTCTTATTTTAGCACTTGTTTGGTTTGTATACATTATTGATGTTATTGCTTTTGCTAGTAAATGATTTTTGTAATCGTTTACTTCTTTAGATTTAGAAGCAAATATTTTTGCTAGTTCTATTGCTGCTTCTACGATTGATATTTGACTAAATTTAGTAGCATCTAATACATTTAATACATCATCTATAGTTAATAGGGATACTGGTATTTGTAGTTTTTCGCTACCTTCTCTTATAAGTCTTTTATTTGTAGTTATTAATTTATAGTGTAGGTTTGGATTTATATTGTTTATATCTTTAAATGCATTTATGTATTCACCATATGAGTCAAATATAAACATGTTTGCTTTATATGGTACGTTAGGCATACTAAATACATTTTGAATTATTCTACATATACCATATGTTTTACCACTACCAGAGTTACCAAATATAGCGGAGTGGTTACTAAATAGATCGTTTAAATTAACACTTACTGGATAGTCTTTATATAATGGACTTACTCCTAAAGTAAAACTTTTTTCGTCTCCACCTACTAAAACATGTAATTCATTCTGATTTATTATTCTTACACTTGCATCAAGACTAGGTTTTTTTATTAAACCACCTATAAAGTTTTTGTTATTTATTTCTCCTAAAAAATTTATTTTTACACTACTACCATCTATATCTTCAACTTCTCCAAGTATTCTTTTATCTTTGTCTTCAAATATGACATGTAGATTTAATATATCTCCTAAAGCTTTTGCATCAGTAGTTAAACTTACAATTGCATAGTTTTTATTTATAGCTTTGATATTTCCAAACATTGTTACACCTCTTATATTTATTCTATTTTTTCTATATTAAATGTTATCATAATAAATATATTTTTTCAATTAGATATTGTTAATCTTTTTATTAAATGTTATAATTTACTTAGAGTAGAGGGTGATAGATTGAAGAAATTATTAATTGTACTTTCTATATTCTTTTTTGGTATTTGTAAATATAGTGCTGAATGTAGTTATAAGGATTTAAGAGAATTAAATACCTTTGCGGCTTATGTTGAAACAAGTTATAAATATAATGAAGAAACAGGTTATTTTGATTTGACTATTACTAATTTAGGAGATAAATTGTATGTTAATGGTAAAAAAACAGATTTGGGTGAATTATATTTTCCAAAAGATGGCGTTGTAAGTATAAATAATTTAAAGTTAGGAACTACTTATAGTTTTCAGTTAGAAGCTGGAGGTAGTACGAATTGCGTTGCTGAAAAATTGAGGGTATTAACAGTTAGAATACCTTATAAGAATTATTATTATGGTTCTGATGCTTGCAGGGGACATGAAAATTTAAATGTTTGTAATTCTGAGTTTTTAGATTATCAAATATCAGAAAATGTTTTTTTAAGTTTGATATCACAAAAGCCTGATACTACTAAAGATGATAATCCTAAGGAACCAGAAAAAGATTTAACATTTATGGAAAGAGTTGTTGAATATGTTTCAAATATTTATGTAAAGATTATAGTTGTAGTTATTACTTCTATAATTACTATTAGTATTTATCAAGTTGTTTTGAGAAAAATTAAACATGGTTTCTAATTAGAGAGAAGAGGTGTAAAGATGAAAAAAATTATTTTATTAAATTTAACAATTTTTATGAGTTTTATAGGAATTAAGATAGTTAATGCTGATTGTACACTAGCTAAGGAAGAGGGAGAAAATATTTTAGCAGTATTGAATCCATCAACTATAAAGAGTGATGATACATATGTTAATGTTTATTTACCTACTGAAAATGTATATGTTACAGTACAAAGAAATGATGAAGATATAGCAACTACTTATTATAATAAAGATACAGAGGATGGAAATAGAATTCAATTAAAGGCACCAAGTATTTATACGAATTATAAGTATGATATTAAGGTTTATTATACTGATAGTGCTTGTGGTGAAGAACCTATTAAGTCTATGACTATAGAAACTGGTATTTTCAATGTTTATTCAGATTCTAAAATTTGTAATACTAATACAAATTATAATTTAGATGTTTGTAGAAGA
The DNA here is from genome assembly GCA_934101625.1 of uncultured Bacilli bacterium. Taxonomy (GTDB): domain Bacteria; phylum Bacillota_I; class Bacilli_A; order RF39; family UBA660; genus CAKOLN01. Next base: position 6,895 of record CAKORV010000027.1, read on the forward strand.
CATTATATGCCTGAAGATATAAAAAAATATGTTGATGAAAAAGAAATTAGTGAAGATAATATAAGTAGTATAATTGATGAAGAAATAAAAGCTTCTGTTACTGTTAAAGATAAGGTAACTAATGTTATTAAAGAATATTATTTATATGTTTTGATACCTGTTTTATTAATAAGTATTTTCTATATTGCAAGAATAATTGTTGTTAAAAGAAAGAAGAGGTTGAAAGATGATGAAGTATAAAAATAAATTATTAGTTTTTGTTATATCGTTATTAGTTTTCTTTCCTTTTAATGATTTATATGCTACAAATGCTTATAAGAGTGTTAAAGAATGTCAAGAATTAGGTGGAGAAGCAACTAGTCCTATACGTAGTAAGTATCGTACTTATGTAACCGTGTGTAAAGATAGAAAGACTGGAGCTACAGAAACAAGCTATACTCAAAAGGGAACATGCTCAGGTGGAAAAGAGTTTGTTAGTCGTTCTGAAGAATATTATTGGGCAAGTAGTAAAGGTGAATTAAATATGTACACTGGTTTACCTGCAGCAAGTTGGACTGAGGTAGAAAGTGGAAAAGTATGTTGTGAATGGGGAAATGGGACTGGTACAAATAAATCATGTGCTGTTTTAGATGGAAAGTATTATGGAGCTGATGGAACAGAAGTTGACAAAAATACTTATTTAAGTCAGTGTACTAAAAAGCCAGATAATCCAACACCTGAACCAGAAGTACCTGAAGAGAAGTGTCCTGAAGATCCTACTAATAATCCTGTATCTTGTTCAATGGAGATAAAGAATGAAGTTGGATGTGGAGGAAAGATTGCTGAACCTGAATTATGTGCTGTTATAGGTGCACAAAATGATGAATATAAAAAAGGTGGAAACGCATATTGTACAATTTATTGTAGAAAAGAATTGAATTTATTGTTTCAAGATAAAGTTAGTGTATTAGCCGGAAGATATTTTAAACATAGTATTGAAGGTAAAAGTCAAATCGCTAATTTAAGTGGTGTTATTATTGGTACGTATGAATGTGGTGGTTCTATTCAATATAATAAATGGAAACAAGATTATAGAAAAGCAAATGAAAACCTTATTAAAGCTTGGAATGAATATTCTAAGTGGTATACTGTAATAGATAACTTAGAAGAAAACCCACCAACACCTACATATGAAGTATGTGAAGCTTGCTCAATTGAATGTTCTAGAGAAGAATGTACATGTATTAGTGGATGTGGAATAAAAGAAACAGAGAAAACTTCTTGTACAACTTTTAGATGGACAGATACTGTTGAATATGCTGCTTGTGATGTTTATAGATGGAGATCACCTTCAAGTCCATATTCTGATACTACTTGTAATTCTGATTGTGATTTCTTGGCTGGAACATCTACATGTTCTCCGGTTTCAAAGAGTGCGTCATATAGTAGTGGAGATTTCTCTTATACAGCATGTAACTGTAGTGGTGGAGGTAGTTGTAACTTAGATTGTGGTACTGATCCAAATCCATTCTTAGCGGCTGCTTATGCTGCTTTGGTAAGTGCTAGAAATGAAATTGAAGAATTACTAGAAGAAATTAAATATTGTAATGAACCAACAAGAGTTATTGGTGACTTTAAGTTAGAAGCAGAAGTAAGTGCAGGTTGTGGTAATGAAACAACTGGTGGTTATGATGAAAATATTACTTTTGGAAGAGGTTATAGAGTACATATCGAAAATGAAAGTTATGATGGTAATAGTGGTGGAATAGTTTGTAATGAAAGTTCTGCTTGGACTGATTTTTGTGGCGATTGTGATGCTAAGTTCCAAGGTGGTGCTTGTCAAACTGAAACATTAACAAAATATGTATGTGATGGTACACCTGGACCTGGAGTTGTATGTAAAGTAGAAAGTGTTGAAGTTCCTAAAAATGGTGCAGTTCGTACTATAAAAACAGCTGAAACAGATCATTATCAAAATGTAAGTTTTGGAAATCAATTATTCACTGGAAAAGTTGTTGAAAATCCAAGTGGTCCTGACTATTTGAAAATAGAAGATCATGCTTGGCCAGTAGCAGCTGATAGAAAAACTGGAGAATATGATATTTGTTATGATGTTAAAAATTTAGGTGAAAGATTTAATGATATTGATGGAATGATTTGTAATTATGAAGTTATTAATGAATTAACTAAGTATGATTGTGATGATCCTAATGATCCTTATCATGAATGTTATGAATGCCCAGATGGTGAAGATTGTGATACTTGTCCAGATGGAGAAGATTGTGAAAATGGTGGAGATGATAATAGAAATGATACTTCATTAGGTGTATATTTTAGACCGGTTGATTTGAGTAATTTATTCCCTAATTCAATGTATGATACAAAATCAACTAATAGTGTTTATTCGAGAAGGCAATTAGGATTTAACTGGAAAGATAAAGATTCAGTTATAAAAGATATACAAAATACTAGTAGTGAAATATGGAGTACTAAAGAACCAGAATTAGTTGTCACAATAACACCTGAATCTATAAGAAAGATTAAGCAATATAATAACAATAATGAAGATTATATAAATTCTTCAAGTAGAGAAGGTCAATTAACTTGTTATTCTAATACATTATTGTGTAATAGTGGATTTATAAATACAGTTTTAGCTAATTATGTTGGAGATGATAATATAATTTTTGGTACTGGATTTAATAAAAATAGATACTCTAAACCAGGAGGTGATGAGTAATGAAGGAAGCCTTTTGGACATATTTACTTATTGCTTTAGGAATATTTATCTTTGTAGTATTGCTATTAGTACAAGATCTTACATCAACAGATGAAGAAGATTATTACTTAACTAAAGAAGTAATGGAAGCTGCAATGATAGATGCAATAGATTATGGAGTATATAGACAATATGGAGAGATAAGAATAGTAAAAGAGAAATTCTATGAAAGTTTTATTAGAAGATATAGTGAAAGTGTTGGAGGAGTAAAGACATATAAAATAGAATTTTATGATGTATATGAAACACCACCTAAAGCATCGGTTAGAGTAAGAACATCAACAAATGAATATACAGTTTCAACTGATTCAGCAGTAGATTTTGATATAGTAACAGTATTAAGTGGAATACTAGAATCAAAGTTTACTGATAGTGCTTTTGATGGACAACCTTATAGATAATATTAGAAGAGAAAATGAAAAATTTTCTCTTTTTAAATTTTATTTTATAAATTATTGTGATTTTTTTTATTAAATGTTATAATTTGTCTAGAGTAGAAGGTGATATATTGAAGAAGTTATTAATTTTATTTTTTGTGTTTGTATTAGCTATTTGTAAATATAATGCAGAGTGTAGTTACAAAGATTTAAAAGAGTTAAATACATTTGCTGCTTATGTTGAAACAAGTTATAAATATAATGAAGAAACTGGTTATTTTGATTTAACTATTACAAATTTAAAAGATATGGCATATATCACAGATGATTATGGTGAATATTTTGCACCTACTGATGGTAGTGTACTTATTGATCAATTGTATTTAGGTCAAACTTATAAAGTTAATGTTATGGCTAGTGATACAACTAATTGTCCACATGAACAATTAAGAGTAATTTATGTAAGACTTCCTTATAAAAATCCTTATTATAGAAATAGTGGTTGTGTTGGTCATGAGAGTTTAAATGTTTGTAATTCAGAATTTTTAGATTATGAAGTTAGTTGGGAGACGTTTTTAAGTTTATTAAAAAAAGATACTAAGAGTGAAGTAAAGGAGCCTGATAAAAAACCTGTGGATGATGGCACTTTTTGGAATAAAGTTATTGATTTTACATCAAAAATATATATTAAAGTTATTTTAGTTACTGTAACATCTATTATTTCAATTAGTATTTATTCCGTTGTTATTAGAAAGGCTAAACATGGCTTTTAGTTGTGAAAGGAGTAAAGATGAAAAAGAAAAATTTATTTATAATGTTAATAGTAAGTTTATTTACTTGTGTTGGATTATATAATGCAGATTGTGTTACTGCAAGGATGGAAGGAGAAAATTTAACAATTTTAAATTATCCCTCAAGAGTAGATGATCAAAATACAAGTATTATTCCTATTTTGAAATCAAGTCAAATATATATTCAAGTTACAAATGATTATAATAAAGAAATGAATATTTATAGGAATAATAAAGAAAATGAAGAGATGGGATTTGAGATAATTTCACCTGATATTTATACTAATATTACTTATACTATTAAAACATTTTATAATGATAATTCATGTGGAACTGAAGCTATTAAAACATATACAGTTGAAACAGGAATTTATAATCAATATAATCAAAGCAATGCTTGTTTGAATTCAGAAGTTTATGTAGAACGTTGTAAGGAACATTATTATTCAGAAGATATTAAAAAGTTTTCAGATCCATCTACATTAACTGAAGAAGATTTTGTGAGTAAAGTAGAAGAAGATATTAAAAAAGGAACTAATATTCCTGATGATAGAACTACTAAAGAAAAGGTTTTGGATGCTGTTAAAGAATATTATTTATATGTTTTAGTTCCGTTTGTTGTAATTACAATAGTGTCTATAATTATACTTATAATTGTCAAGAGGGGAAAGAGGTTAGAAAATGATTAGTAGTAAATTTAGAAAGAAATTTTATTATATATTAACAATAGTATCTGCATTAATTATGATGCCTAAATTAAGCGCTAATGGATGGACAACAATTTCTGATTGTTCAAGTCAAGGTGGTACTCCGGATGCATCTAAGGGTGAAGTGTATCAATATAATATTAATGTACCTGGAATGAAAGAAAAAACAATTTATGTAAATGAATCTAATTTTAAAAAGAAATATGGACAGGGTGCAGGTAAGTTTACGACTAGATCTAGTGTGAAATACGTGTGTTGTAGATTTACTGGAACTACTGAACCATCAGAACCTACTAATCCTGGAAATAATGGTAATGGAAATGGTAATGGTAATAACAATGGTAGTGGTAGACCAGGTAGACCTGGCAACAATAGTGGAAGTGGTTCTAGAATAGAAACATGTAAATCACCTGATAAAGAAACAACTCCTACTTGTGATGAGAATCAAAACTCAGATGTTTCTTGTAGTGGAGAAGTATCGGATCCTGAACTTTGTAATGTTATTGCAAATAAGAGTGCTGACTATAAGGTTGGTGGTAATAAATATTGTGAAATATATTGTAGAGAAGAGTTGGTGTTAGAGTTTCAGGAAATTGTTGAAGTACTTGCTGGAAGATATTTTAAGCATAGTTTAGCAGATAAAGATGCAAATATTACTAATTTAAGTGGTGTAATAACTGGATATTATGAGTGTGGCTCACAAATTCATTATCAACAATGGAAACAAGATTATAGACAATATAATATTGAATTAGTTAATTTATTTAATACGTGGGCAAAATATTATGTTGCTTGTAATGAAGGACCAGAAATTCTAGAAGTTCTTCCTTGGTCTTGTCCAGGATGTTCTGGTAGTTGTAAAGTTGATGATGGATGTACTAGTAGTGATTGTCCTGAGATTGTACAACCTAAGTATGAACCTTATAGTTATTCAGGAGATGGAAGTGGTACTTATAATCACTACTATACTAGAACAACTAGAAATTATGGTTTTTCAACTATAACTTCTGCATCATGTGATTTTACTTCATCAACAATTCAGGGGTCTGACCCATCAACTTCATGGAATAGCGGAAGATTTTCATATTCATGTGGATGTGGTGGATATAATTGTACTGTTGTTGATGGTGAGTCTGTATGTGCTAAGGCGGCAGCTGCTAAAAGTGCATTTGATGCAAAAAGAAGACAAATTGAACAGATAATAAAACAATTAAAAGAATGTAATGCACCAGAAAGATATGCATCTGATTATACATTAGGTAATATAGTATCACCTGGATGTAATTCGTCTTCACCTGGTGGATACGAGGAAAATTATGAATTTGGAAATTCTTATAATATTCATATTAGTAATGATTATGCAAGTAATACAGGAGTAGAAAAACTATATAATATTAATGAAAAATGGTCAGATTTCTGTGGAGGTTGTGGTAATGAATATGCTGCGAGTGGTACAAATAATACAGAAACATTAGTAAAATATAACTGTGATAAAACACCTAGTCAAGGAGTTTATTGTGATGTAGAATATGAAGAATATCCAAGCAATGGATTTGTAGTAGCAAGAACTTCTGCTAAATCATTCCACTATCAAGATGCAACTTTTTCAACACAATTATTTACTGGAAAGGTTGTTGAAGGTGTACCTGGTAATGATTATATGAGAATGGAAGGCTTTAGTTGGCCGGTAGCGGCTGATAGAAAAACTGGTACTTATGATATTTGCTATACTTATAGTAATTTGGGTGGTGCTAGTAATATAAGAAATAAGAGACCATTTAGTGATGTTGTTGATGATACTGGATGTAAGTATATTGTAGTTAATGAAATTAACCATTATGATTGTAATGACCAATATGATTATCATGAATGTTATGAGTGTCCGGATGGAGAGGATTGTAATACTTGTCCAGATGGAGAAGATTGTGATGGAGATAATGATATTAAAAATACTATGGGTGTATATTTTAGACCAGTGGATTTAAGTAATTTATTCCCTAATTCTATATATGATAGTAAGAGTACAAGTAATATAGCTTCTAGACGTAAATTAGGATTTAACTGGAAAGATAAAAGTGCAATTATTAATAGTATTCAAAGTAAGAGTTCTGATATGTGGACAACTGCAGTTGAACCTGAAATGATTGTAACATTGACACCAGAATCAATAAGAAAAATTAAACAATATAATAATAGTTCTATAGTTAATAATACTTTGAATTTGGGAGCAACTATAAATTGTGATGCACGTGATTTAAGTTGTTCAAGTACATTTTTAAAAAATGAATTAATAGATTATGTTGGAAGTGATAATGTAATTATTGATAATCAATTATTCAATAATAATAGATACTCTATGCCGGGAGGTGATGAGTAATGAAGGAAGCCTTTTGGACATATTTACTTATTGCTTTAGGAATATTTATCTTTGTAGTATTGCTATTAGTACAAGATCTTACATCAACAGATGAAGAAGATTATTACTTAACTAAAGAAGTAATGGAAGCTGCAATGATAGATGCAATAGATTATGGAGTATATAGACAATATGGAGAGATAAGAATAGTAAAAGAGAAATTCTATGAAAGTTTTATTAGAAGATATAGTGAAAGTGTTGGAGGAGTAAAGACATATAAAATAGAATTTTATGATGTATATGAAACACCACCTAAAGCATCGGTTAGAGTAAGAACATCAACAAATGAATATACAGTTTCAACTGATTCAGCAGTAGATTTTGATATAGTAACAGTATTAAGTGGAATACTAGAATCAAAGTTTACTGATAGTGCTTTTGATGGACAACCTTATAGATAATATTAGAAGAGAAAATGAAAAATTTTCTCTTTTATAATTGATTTTAATATGATTTTCGTTTATAATGAAATATAGTAAGAATAGGAGGAGTTTATGAATAATTTATTAATTAGTTTGAAGAGGTTTTTTACCAATAAAAATACTGTTACTATAGTGTGTGTATTAGGTATAGTATTTATTTTGTACTTTGGTTATAATTGGAGAATTAAACAAGCAACTGAACCAATTAGTGTTCCTTATGCTAAGGAAGAGATTCAACCAAGAACTGAGGTTACTAAAGATATGATTGGATATGTTAAGATTCCTAAGAGAATGTTAACTGATAATACTGTTACTAATTTAAATGATATAGTTGGTAAGTATGCTAATTATAATACAGTTATTCCTGCAGGTAGTTTATTCTATAAATCAACATTAGTTGAATGGAGTCAAATGCCTGATAGTGCTTGGGAAGATATTCCTGATGGATATACTGTTGTTAGTTTAAAGGTTAATACAGAAACTACTTATGGTAATTCAATATTCCCTGGAAACTATATTGATTTATATTATGCTGCTTATGATGATACAGGAAAATTATTATTAGGTAAGTTGATTGAAAGTATAGAAGTACTTGCAGTTAAAGATTCAAGTGGTAACCATGTATTTGAAAATAGTTCTAAACTTGGTACACCATCTAGTTTAATATTTGCTGTACCAGAAGATATGCATTTATTACTTAGAAAAGCTGGATATTTAAGTGGAGAAATTATTCCAGTACCTAGAAATAAATCTTATAGTGAAAAACCAGGTGCTACTGTTGTAAGTAGTGAATACCTACAAGACTTCATATTAAGTAAGACAGTTATTCTACCAGAACAAGGAACTAATACTAATCCTGGTGGAATTGGAACATTAGAATAAATAAGAATAAAAAGAAATAGAAAGGGTGTCATATATGGCTGAAAAAGGAACAATATTTGATCAAATTGATTTTGGACCATTAAAAGAATTTTTAGATAATGATGATATTACCGATGTGTCGTATTCTAATGAAGGTCAAATACATTTAAAGACATTAACTAAAGGTGTTTTTAGAGTAGAAAGACCGGATATTAATAACGCTTTAATGGAAAAGATTGCTTTCCAATGCTCGAATGTAATGGGTAAAACATTCAATATGGCACACCCATTTCTAGATGCTGAAAGTGCTGAGTTACGTTTAAACTTTGTACATGATTCTATTGCAACCAATGGAATAGCATG
>CAKORV010000028.1 GCA_934101625.1 uncultured Bacilli bacterium
CAATAATTAATATTTTCTTTTTCATAAATTCTCCATTTCAACAAATTACTATTTTATTTCATCAAGTTTCTTTTGCTCCTTTATTTCTAATTTTTTCCTACCTCATAATGTACATCTTTTGCTTCTTTCTCACCTTGTACATTATCTTTTAAAAGTTTTTGCTTCGTTTGATTTATTCTAAATAAATTAGCAACTAATTCATCTTCATTCATATTATCTAAAATATCTTCTCTATATCGTATTTTTTTCTTTTAAAAATATCATCAGCTGTTTCTCCGTTATATAAACCTTTATACCCTGCATTATGAAACTCAGCCATATTTTTAACGCCTGCTGCAGAAGCAACTCTTTGCAAAGTATAATTGCCTTGCTTTGTTAACTTTCTTTGATAAAATCTTTTTTTCATCATCTGATAATGAATCATATTCCTGTTCTGTTATTTCTTGTTTTCTTGTTTGTATAGCAAAAAAAGTTTGCCATAAAGCAACAACTTCTTTGCTTGGATCCGCATTTTGTACTATTAAATAACATATATATCTTGAAAGTTTATAATCTTGTATATTAGCAGTGGCATTATTATTTCTTTTTGACAACCTGTTGACCTCAACAAGTTGTTCATCTATATCAAATCCAGAATTTTTACAAGCATCTTTTGCTTTATTTAAAACCTTTAAGAAATTTCTCCAGTCTTTATATTCTAAAACTTTTGAAAATTCCCTAGCATACCAATATTCATTTCAATATTCATCTATATGTTTAATATTCTCAAAAATATTGTTAGTATATTTGTTTTCACTTTTCTTCATTACTACCTCCATTTCTATTAATTATATTAATGTTTTCATTTTTATTCGAGAGTATTATAACATGTTTTTGTCTATTTATAAAGACCAGAGTAAAAAAACAAAATGCACTATATTAATGCATGAAATTGTGTTAAAATTATATTAACTAATATTTAGAAATATTAGCTTTTAAAAAAGGAAAGGTGAAAATAATATGTTGATAGAAAACAAACACAAAACATTTGCTAATGGTACTGTTTACTCATTAATAACTGATGATGGATATCCTATTGAAGTTACAGATACATTTCTTCCAGATTACACTAAAGATGCTATCGGCAAGAAACAAAACAAGTTAAATAATTACGACCTAGGTTCAAGAAAAAATAGATGGATGATAGGTGTTAGTTGTATGAGCGGTTGCCCAATACACTGCAAATTTTGTGCTACAGGACAATTAAAAAAATGGAGAAATCTTACTGCTGAAGAAATAGTAGAACAAGTAGAATTTATAATAGGTAAAAATCCTGAATACAAATTTGGCGAAAGCTTTGAAAATAAAATTAATTACACACGCATGGGAGAACCATTTTTAAATATTGAGAATATAAAAAAAGCCATTAGAATAATTGATTCGAAATATCCAAATGTTCACCATTTTATTTCAACAATTGGTATAAAAGGATCTGATTTTTCTTGGATTAAAGATAATATCACTCTTCAAATTTCTCTACATAGTCTAGATGAAACTTATAGACATATATTAATCCCATTTTCCAATCTAATGTCTATTGAAGAACTTGGGAAAATAAGAACAAAAAGTAATTTAAAAACCACATTAAATATGACACTGGTTAAGGAAAGTGATTTTGATATAGAAATACTCAAAAAATATTTTGACAAAAAATACTTCTTTATTAAATTATCGCCTATAAATAAAAATATTATATCGGAGAAAAATAATTTAGGAAGTGGAGTTATAGAAGGAATTAATTTAGTTTAAAAATAAGATAGGAGGATTAAAATGGAACAAATAAAAAGTGCCTTAGATGAGGCTGGCTATGATTACGCAGTAGCTATTGCTACTCAGGCAGAAATAAATGCCGGCGCTGCATGTGGACAATTAAGCATTATTATTGAAGAAAAATAAAGAAATTATTACAATGAATATACAAAAAGTTTATTTAGATTTATAAAAAAATTATATTAGTACAAACAGATAAAATGAGTAAAACATTTATTGATATGCTTTACTCATTTTAATATAGAAAATTTCTACTTCTATTTTTTCTTTTACTAAGTAGTAAACTATCATAACTTTTTTTCATTATCTACATCAATCACACTGAATTTTATGTTTTTTTGATTATTTTTAATTGCTTCTACTTCAAAATCTATCATATCTTCAGGTAAATTATTTATATCACACCAAACTAGTTCTTTACATTTATTAGGTTCATTTATTTTAATATTACCTTTATAATTTGATATTTCAAAATAGACATCATAATATGGTGATAATGATTTGTTACGTCTATTTACAACAAAGGTATCAACTATATCATTTATAGATACTTCTATTCCTAATTCCTCTTTTGCTTCTCTAACAACTGCATCATATGTATTCTCATATTCATCTAAATGACCTGCCGGTAAAGCTAAAAATCCAGGCCATAACTTTGTCCCTTGTCTTCTTTGTAATAAAATCTTATTTTCTTTATTTTTAATTATTAAATAAACTGATGATAAAAATTTTTCTTTGTCCATACTTTCCTCCATTGTTAATAAAAAATTAACCTATATACACTTTATCATAAGTACATATGTTTTTCAATAAAACATATAAAAAAGAATAGATTTTACTCTATTCTCAATTACTTTCTTTATCAATTGATGATAAAGTTAATCCATATGTAGAATTATTATCAAACTTGTATGTTACGTGAATAGTAGATAAATCATAATTCTTAATATTTCTAACATAAGTATTTATATCACTTTCAGATAATTGTTCTTTAATAAGATTACCAAAGATATCACTAACTTTATATAATTTTCCATTACCTTCTAATTCAACACACAAAACTGAAACATCTACAGTAGCAAGATCAACATGTTCATAAGGAGAATTATAATTTTTATAATATACATAATATATTTTTGAAGAAGTACTATTTGATTTAAGTTCATTGACATAATATCTATTAGTAATTCTACTATAAATGTATTCATTATGTATATTGCTAACACTAGAATAATCTTCTATTTCACTACTAAACATATTTTTATAAGTTTCTTTTAACTTTTCTACATTAATAGTTTTATCAACTTTTACCATTTCAGATATATAGTCAGATATTTCTGAATCATAAAGTGTTATACAATCAGAATTACTTTTAACATCTTCTGGTAATGTTCCATTAAAGTTTTCTGTTAAGGTATTTTCTAAAGCCACTAAAAGTTTTAAATCATTTGATATATCTCCATAAAAAACTTCTTTTCTAAATTCATTACCTTGAAATGAATAAATTCTATCATCAGATAATTTTATAGCATCTTTTCCGTTAGATGATAAAATACTATTTAATAATTTTTCTGCGGTATCTCTTCTTTCTTAATTCTTGAATTTTATTACCAAACTCCATATTTTTCTCCTTTACAAATCAATAATATAAATTTATGATTAAAATATCTACCATTTTAAAAAGGAATATTCGCCCGTTTAGTTAACATTTCTCATTTTTATAGCCAAAACCCCATATTTTTCTTGTTCATATAAACTATAATACTTTTCCATATCGTAAGGATCAGCTATATCATCATTTTCATAACCCATTTGACATTTATCAATTTCTTTATAAAGTTCAACAAAATCTTTAAACTTATATAATGCTTCAATTTGAATCGTTAATTTTTCTCCGTTTAATATATTTGTAAATTCTATATAATCTTTTTCTCTAAGTCTTCTTCTTTTTTCATCATAAAGTCTTAGTTCCATAGTTTTAGTACCATTCTTTATTTTATTAAATGGACTATCATTTAATTTCATCTCATGTTTCATTAATTATTTTCTCACTTTCTTATTAAAATAGCACTTTCAAGTGTTTCACTTATTCTACTTACATTATGAAATTCTTTAAAAGCTTTTATTATATTTTTATATTCACTATATTTTAATTTTCCAATTTCTCGAAAACCATAACCACATACAGGCTTTTTATAAACTGTATCCATTTTAACATAACTATTTAAGTCTCTTTTTTTGTCATTATGTTCTTTTGAAGATGGATACTCATAAAGATATTTATAACTATATTTATTTATCGAATATTTTTCTTCTGAATATTTTACATTATTTTTCCCAGTTAATGGTAAAAAATAATCATATTTTTCATCACTATAAATCAATAAGCATGGTCTTCCACTCTTGTAAGCATGGTCTGGCTCATACTTTTTTGTTATAGTATTGTAAAACGTTAAACCAACAACATTAATAATATTCCCAATTAACTCCCTGTCGTACATAAAATCACCTAAAATTTAAATAAATTTAATCCAGTTATTTCATCTTTTTCTCTATCAACTATTCCATCTATAACTGTAATAATCATTTCACATGTTGCACTTACATAAGCACTATTTAAATGTCCACCAAAAGTTTTGCCTTCCATATCACTAGCACTCATATGAATATGTGTATAAAATTCTCCATTCATAGTATTGATAGTTCCTGTTAAACTAACAATTTCATAAGCACCTTTAAAACTATTAGAATAATATTTTTTCTCTTCTACATTGTATACTCCAACCGTAAAATCATCAGTAGCACCCAATGCATTAACACTTGCTAAGTTTATATTTTCACTTAATGCAATATTTTTAATACTTTTAAGTATTTCTTCTCCCTTATCTATTCTTACAACATAAGTATTATTAAATTTTCTATATTCCATAACTCTCTCCTTTATATTATTTTTCCAAATCTTTTAAAAGGAAATAAAACTAAATCTACTTTTCCTTTAATTTGTTCTTTCTTCACAGGTCCTATATATCTAGAATCTTTAGAAACCATTCTATTGTCTCCTAAAACTATATATTCATCTTTACCACTTGTAAGTTCAAAATCATTAGTTTCTTGAAATTCAATTGGTGTATCAACTAACTTATCATTTATATATAGTTTGTTATTCTTATATGTTACCTTTTCATTAGGTAGACCTATAACTCTTTTAATTATTGTAGTATCTTCGGTTTTAACAACCACTATATCATATCTATTTATACCCTTCTTTAAAGCAATTTTATTAACTATAACTAAATCTTTATCATGAAGTGTGCTTAACATAGAATCTCCATTAACAAGTCCTGGAGTAACTAAAAATGTTCTAACTAAAACAACAACAATTATAATAATAATATAACTTAAATATTCTTTAACTAATTTCTTCATTTTATCACCAATCTTTAAATAATTTATACAACATAAATAAATTATATTATAAGCACATATGTTTGTCAATACGTTTTAAGTATTTTAATCAAAAAAAAGAAACTAGGTTTAATCCTAATTTCTTTCTTTAATCTTGAATGTTCCTTTAAGTCCTGATAAGAAGTTAAGTTTAGCTCTTCTAACTTTACCTTTTTTAATTACAGTAATTTTATCAATTAATGGACTATTTACTGGGAATACTCTGTTGATTCCAACATTACCAGATTTCTTTCTAACTGTAAATGTTTCTGAAACACTTCCACCTTTTCTAGATGTAACAACACCTTCATAAGATTGAATTCTTTCTCTTTTACCTTCAACAATCTTAACATCAACTCTAACAGTATCTCCTACTCTAAATTCAGGTACATTAGGATTGATTTGTTTCTTGTTAATCTTATCAATTAGATTCATAATATCTCTCCTTTACATTGCTTTATTTAATCATACATAATATAATGCATCGGATTAAGCAAATATAATATAGCACAAACTAAGGAAATAAGCAAGAAAAATCAACTAAAATCTTTCCCAAAAAGCATTCATTATCTCTTTCTTTAAAGATTTACTTATTCAACTTTTCAAACTTTCTAAATGCTTCATTATCATCTAATTCAGTATTAGCTAATTCTTTAAATAAATCTTTTTGCGTTCTATTAAGTTTATTAGGTAATACTAATTTAAGTGTTATATATAAGTCACCTATCTTTCCAGTATGTACATCTGCGATTCCTTTTCCTCTTACACGCAAGATTTCTCCAGGTTGACTACCATCACTTATCTTAAGTTCAATAGGTCCATATAAAGTATTAATTTCTTTATTAGCACCTAATACTAAATCAGTAATAGTAACAGGTAATTCCATATATAAATCACTTGATTTTCTAGTATATAAAGGATGTGGACTAACTACAAACTCAATATATAAGTCTCCATTCTCTCCACCATTAACACCAGCTTCACCTTTTCCACTTAATCTAATTTGTTCACCAGTATTAATTCCTTTAGGAACTTCAATTTCATAAGTTTTTCTTTGTTTAATTTTACCTTTACCACGGCAATCAGAACATGTTTTATCATAAATTACTCCAGATCCACCACATTCTTTACATGTAACTTTAGTTTGAATTCTACCTAATATAGTTGCTACTTCTCCAATAACACTACCTCTTCCATTACATGTAGGACAAGTTTTTTCACCAAGTCCACCTTTACCATGACAGGTTTCACAATTACTTACTACATCTATAGATACAGTCTTTTTAGCACCAAATACTGCATCCATAAAATCTATCTTTAAAGTATATACTAAGTCATTACCCCTTTTAGTACGATTCTTTTTACTTCCAAATCCACTACTAAATGAAGAATATTCATCTCTTCCGAAGAATCTATCAAAAATACTTTCCATATCTTCTTCACTAAAGTTTCCTTGAAATCCAGAGAATCCACCAAAGCCATTACCAAATCCAGAAAATCCTCCAGCACCACCACTAGCACCATTAGAAAATGCTGCATGGCCAAATCTATCATATTTTGCTCTTTCTTCTTTATTACTCAAAACAGAATATGCTTCTTGTGCTTCCTTAAACTTTTCTGGTCCATCAGGATCTTTACATATATCAGGATGATATTTCTTAGCTAAACGTCTAAAAGCACTTTTTATTTCGTCTTCACTAGCATCTTTAGATACACCTAATACCTCATAATAATCTCTTTTGTCTTTCATACATCCTCCTAAAGAGTATAAAAGGCGAATTAACGCCTTTTATTATTTTTCTTCATAATTAGCTTCTTTTACTCCATCATTAGATGATTCAGTATTTTCACTATTATTATTTGCTTGTTGAGCTTGACTAGCTTTAGCTGCTTCTTCGTAAACTCTAGCACTTAAAGCCATTGCTTTTTCACTAAGTTTATCTTTAGATGCTTTTATTGCTTCAATGTCACTACCTTCCATTGCTTTCTTAGCATTATCTATTAATTCATTAATTTCTTTCTTTTCATCTTCAGTTACTTTGTCACCTAAATCTTTAATGGCTTTTTCACTTGTGAAAATCATTTGCTCAGTTTCATTTTTAACTTCTGCTTCTTCTTTTCTCTTAGCATCTGCTTCTTTATTAGCTTCTGCTTCTTTCATCATTTTGTCTATTTCAGCATCAGTTAGGTTAGTACTAGATGTAATAGTTATCTTTTGCTCTTTATTAGTACCTAAATCTTTAGCTTTAACATTAACTATACCATTAGCATCTATATCAAATGATACTTCAATTTGTGGTACTCCTCTTGGTGCTGGTGGAATATCTGAAAGTTGGAATCTTCCAAGAGTTTTATTATCAGCAGCCATTGGTCTTTCACCTTGTAAGATATGAATATCTACAGCTGGTTGATTATCTACAGCAGTACTAAATACTTGACTCTTAGTTGTAGGAATTGTTGTATTTCTTGGAATTAATACTGTCATAACATTACCTAATGTTTCAATACCTAAACTTAATGGTGTAACATCAAGAAGTACTAAATCATCAACTTCACCAGTAAGAACTCCACCTTGAATAGCAGCACCCATAGCAACTACTTCATCAGGGTTAACTTCTTTACTTGGTTCTTTACCAGTTTCACGTTTAACAAGTTCTTGAACACATGGAATACGAGTAGATCCACCTACAAGTAATACTTTATCTAAATCACTTGCATTTAAATTTGCTTCTTTTAATGCATCTTTAACTTGTTTAGTAGTACTTTCTACTAAATCACTAATTAATTCTTCAAATTTAGCTCTTGTAATAGATTTTTCTAAGTGTAATGGACCATTACTTCCTTGAGTTATGAATGGTAAACTAATATTAGTTGTAACTGCACTTGATAAATCTTTCTTAGCTTTTTCAGCAGCATCTTTTAATCTTTGAAGTGCAAGTTTATCTTGACTTAAATCAATACCATTTTCTTTCTTAAACTCACTTACTAAGTAATCTATTAATCTTTGATCGAAATCATCTCCACCTAGTTTATTATTACCTGCTGTAGCAAGCACTTCATATACTCCATCACCTATTTCTAGAACAGATACATCGAATGTACCACCACCTAAGTCATAAACTAAGATTTTTTGATTTTTATCTTGTTTATCAATACCATATGCAATAGCGGCTGCAGTAGGTTCATTTATAATTCTTTCTACTTCAAGTCCTGCTACTTTACCAGCATCTTTAGTTGCTTGTCTTTGTGCATCATTAAAATATGCTGGAACTGTTATAACTGCTTTAGTTACTTTATCATTTAAGTATGCCTCTGCATCTTTCTTTAATTTCATTAATATTTGTGCACTTACTTCTACTGAAGTAACATCTTTTCCATTTACATGGAATTTATGATCAGTACCTATATATCTTTTATTACTTCTAACTACATCACTACTTGTAATAGCTTCGTTTTTAGCAACTGTACCAACCTTAATTTCACCATTTTTATAACTAACAACACTCGGAGTAGTACGTTCTCCTTCAGCATTAGTTATAACACTTGGTTTGCCTCCTTCTAATACTGCGACACAACTATTTGTTGTACCTAAGTCTATACCTATTATTTTACTCATATTTATCACCTTTCCTTATTTATTATTTATTTACTTTAACCATCGCTGGTCTAATTAATTTTCCTTTATAAGTATAACCTTTCTTTAGTACTTCAAGTACTACATTTTCAGGTTTACTATCATCATGCTCAGTTAAAACTGCTTCTGAAGTAGTAGGATCAAATTCTTTTCCTTCAATATCTAACACTTTAACATCCATCTCATCAAGCATTCCAAGAAGTCTAGTATAAATCATTTTGAAACCTTTTAAAAACAAACTAACTTCATCAGATAAATCATTATCATCCATAAGTATTGCTCTTTCAAAGTCATCTGTTACATCAAGAATCTTCTTAATTATACCTTCTCCTTCATATTTAATAAGTTCTGATTTTTCATTATCAGTTCTTGTTCTATAATTAATGAATTCAGCTTGTAATCTTTTATTCTTATCTTCTAAAAGACCAATCTTTTCATTTAATTCTTCAATTATTTTTTCATTCTTATTTTCTTTTTTCGGTTTTTTAGTTTCTTTAACTTCTGATTCTTTATTCATCATTACCGCCTTTCTTATTAATCTCGCCTTTAATGTACTCTAGCATATTGAGTACTCTTTCATAATCCATTCTTTTAGGACCAATAATGGCGATTGTACCAACTTTACCACCTGCTTCATATTTAGTTTTAATAACTGTTACATTATCATCAAGCTCACTTTCTACACCAATATATACTTTAACCTCATCATCAGTTTCTTCAATTTTACTCACTAATTCTTTACTTTCAAATTTACTTATAATGTTTTTAACACTATCAACTGTATTGAATTCTGGCTGTTTTAATATATTAGCTTTTCCTTCAAAATGAACATCTCTATTATTTTGAAATGAACTTAATGCCTCATAGAAAGCATTATATAAAACTTCATAATCTTTAACATAGTTTCCAATTATAGGTTTTATCTCAAATTCAAGTTTACTAGGTACTTCATTAATAGGAGTATGTCTTAGCATTTTATTTAATAGTTCAGCTGTTTTAGACACTTCTTTCATATCAATAGTACTAGGTATATTAATACTTTTATTTTCTACATGTCCTTTATCAGTAACGACTATTGCTACTACATTTCCATCACCGATTGGTATAATTTCTACCTTTTCAAGTAAGTTCTCATTAGAAGTACTACCTAATATTACAGATGTATAATTAGTAATATCACTTACTATTTCCAAACTTTTTAAAATTGCATCATTTAGATTTAATTCATTATTTGAAAATATAGTCTGTAATTTAAGCATATCTTCTCCACTTATCTTTTTAGGTTCCATTAAGTTATCTACATAATATCTGTACCCTAAACTTGATGGTACTCTTCCAGAAGATATATGTTGTTTTTCCAAGTATCCAAGTTCTTCTAACAAGCTCATATCATTTCTTATAGTTGCACTTGATACTTTGAACTTTTTACATAAGTGTTTACTTCCAACTGGACGTGCTGTACTTATGTATTCTTCAACAATAGCTTTCATAAGTTCTTTTTGTCTTGTTCCTAACATATTTCCTCCAATTAGCACTCTCATATCCAAGTGCTAAATACATTATAGTACTACTTGTTAGCAAAGTCAATAGATGAGTGCTAACTTTTTTACACATTTTTATTTTACGCATTCAATGTTAAATTTATGTCTAATTTTACACAATTTTTTTCAAAAAACTAAGTAAAATAGATTTTATCTTTAAATTATAGTATAATTAATCCAGGTGATTAGTATGCCTATAAAATTTAAAAGAAATGTATCATATAGTAATCGTGGTATGTTTCTAGAACATATAATAAATGAAACTAACACATATTACTTAAATAAGGATATAGCAATAATATACAAAAAGCCTACTCCTATTAAGGTATTGAATGTAAGTTATCGTTCTAGAGAAACTACTATGATAAATAAAGCTGTATTTAGTGAAACTAGTACACTTGACTATAATGGTATATATAAAGGAAAATATATAGAATTTGATGCTAAAGAATGCAAAAATAAAACTGCATTTCCACTAAGCAATATAAAAGAACATCAAATTACTCATATAAAAAACATACTAAGGCATGGTGGTATTGTATTCTTAATAATATTTATGAATAATAAGTTCTATTTATTAGATGGTAAAGACTTAATAGATTTTATAAATTCTACTTCTAGAAAAAGTATTCCATTTGATATAATAGAAAATAAAGGACATATTATTAATGAAGGATACATTCCAAGGTTAGATTATATTAAAACAGTAGAAAAAGTTTATTTTAAGGAGATAAGATAAAAATGGCAAGTTTAAAAAGTAAGATATCTTTTAATAAGATAAGAAATAAGAAGGATAAGGTTAAAGCTACTTTAAAGGAAAAGAAACCTAAAAAAGAAAAAGTTCCTAAACCTGAAAGGCAAAAAAAGAAACGAAAAATAGGATATATTATATTATGCGTAATTACATTTCTTGCAATATTAATGATACTAGCAGTTGGAGCATTCGCAGCATATATAGTTATTAAAGCTCCTAAGTTTGATGAAGAAAGATTATTTTCTAAAGAGTCTAGTACATTCTATGATATCAATAATGAACAATTTTATACACTTGGTATGAATGTTGGAAATGATGTTGTAGAAAAAAGAATAAAATTAACATATGAAGAACTACCTGAAATACTTATAGATGCAGTAGTTGCGACTGAAGACTCAAGGTTCTTCCAACATAATGGTGTTGATTTAGCAAGATTTATAAAAGCTAGTATAGGTCAAGTACTAGGACATAGTGATGCTGGTGGAGCTTCAACATTGACAATGCAAGTAAGTAAAAACTCATTAACAGATACTACAAGTTCTGGTATTAAAGGTATAATAAGAAAATTTACTGATATATATTTAGCAGTATTTGAAATAGAAAAGAATTATACAAAACAAGATATATTAGAATTATATTTAAATAGTGAATTTTTGGGTAATCAGTCATTTGGTGTAGAACAAGCAAGTCAAACATACTTCGGAAAAAGTGCTAAGGATTTAAGTATTAGTGAGGCTGCTTTAATCGCAGGATTATTCCAAGCTCCAAGTAGTTATGATCCATATAATTATCCAGAGGCTGCTCAAGCAAGACGTAATCAAGTACTAAATTTAATGAAAAGACATGGATATATTAATGAAGAAGAATGTGAAATAGCAAAAAGTATTAATGTAGAAGATATGTTGGTAGAAAATACTAATACAGTTAATGAATACCAAGGTTATGTTGATACAGTTGTAGAAGAAATAATAAAGAAATATGATATAGATCCTTACAAAACACCTTTAGAAATATATACTAATTTAGATAGAAATAAGCAAAAAGTTATAAATAATATTTATGATGGAACATATGAGTATAGTTTTAAAGATGATTATATTCAACTAGGTGTTGCAGTAGTAGATAATAAAAATGGTGCATTATTAGCAGTTGGAACTGGAAGAAATAAAACTGGTGAAAGAAGTTATAACTATGCAACTATGATAAAAAGACACCCTGGTTCAACAATTAAACCAATACTTGATTATGGTCCAGCAATTGAATATTTAAATTGGTCTACTTATAGCCCACTATTTGATGAAGAAACGAAATATACAAAGGGCGGAGTACTGAACAACTGGAATAATAAATATGAAGGAATTGTTACTATGAAGAAAGCACTTTCAAAGTCTATGAATACATGTGCTCTTCAAGCTTTCCAGGCAACAACAAATGAACAAAAATGGAATTTCGCACAAAGTTTAGGAATTACACCGGGTAACGATAATGGTAAAATACATGAATCAGCAAGTATAGGTGCTTTTGAAGGGACTAATCCAGTAGAACTTGCTAGTGCTTACTCAGCATTTGCTAATGGAGGTTATTATACAGAAGCATATTCAGTTAATAAAATTGTAAATAAAGAAACTGGTGAAACAATAGAAAATTCTTATACAAGAGAAAGAGTCATGAAAGAAACTACAGCATATTTAATAACAAACATACTATTTAATGTTACTCCAGGACGAGCATATGTAAGTGGTACTCAAGTAGCAACTAAAACTGGTACAAGTAGTTATGATCCAGAAAGATTAAGAGCTGAAGGTATATATGATGATATAATACAAGATTCATGGGTAGCAACATACAATCCTGATTATACAATTGCTTTCTGGTATGGATATGATGAATTAAGTAAAGATCACTACACTACTATGGGAGCTGCATCAACTCAAAGAAATATAATACAAGGTATGCTTACAAGAAATATATTAAATACAGGTAGTACATTCTCAACGCCAAGAGGTATAACAAGTGCTAAAGTTGAACTTGAAACAATACCTGCTAGACTTGCTAGTGAATATACTCCCGCTGATATAGTTGAAACTCATTTATTTATAAGTGGTACTGAACCAACTGAAGTATCAACTAGATATAGTAAATTAACTGATCCAACTAATGTAAAAGTTATTGAAGAAAATTCAACAGCTAAACTTACTTGGACAGGAGCTGCACTTCCTGATGCAGTTAACGAAGAATATTTAAAAGAATACTTTACTTCAGGTTATAAACAATGGGCAGAACAATACTTACAAAAACGATTAGAATATAATAAAAATGCAATTGGAGAATTTGGATATGACATATATCTAAAAAGTGGTACTGATTATAAATATGTAGGATTTACAACTGATACTAGTTATACAGTAAAAAATACTACAAATTATGATTCAATAGTTGTTAGATCAGCTTATTCAATATTCAAAAATAACGCAAGTTCTGGTGTCACAGTAGAATTAACAGGTACAAGTACTACATTTAAAATTGAACTTCAAGGAGTACAAGTAAAAGATAAAACAATAATTAACCCTACTTATGATATTGGAGATACAATCGCAGATATGGGTGTTAAAACTATCAAGTTTATTGTTAATGGAAAAGATATGACAGATACTATAAATAAGGATGATATAAAAATTACTATTAGAGATTGTACTGATACATGTAAAGAAGTTAAAAAGATTGATAATTCTAAGGCAGGAAGTTACGAAATAGTTTATAAAATTAATTATTTAGGTACACCTTATAGTGAAACTAGATATGTACACGTAAAATAAAAGGATCGCAATGATCCTTTTTTAGTTTTCACTATTTTCACAAGTACTATCTATTGTTACTTCGTATGGATTACTACTACTTCCATCACCACTTGAATATTTGACACAGGCTTTTAGGGAGATGACTGGTCTGACTATATAAGCCTCTGTAATATCAGTATAACTTAAATAACTATTATGACCTCTTTGCACAAAAATTTCACTTCCATAATCCCCTCCAACATAGCAATATGGAGTCATTGTCATCATGTTATCCATATATCTTGATAAAATATTTTCATCATTACTGTTTTTAAAATACCATGCTGAATCAGTTTTTTCTGTTTCAAATATTGCCCCAGCATAAACAAATTCATCTGCTGTTATTGTACCAACTGGATAAATAAGTTGTCCATTTCCTCCACTAGATGTACTAGAACTGAATTTGTCTTCTACTGCTTGAACGCTTTCATACAAACCACCTAATCCATCACCACCGCATATGTATGATGGATGTTTATTTGTTTTAATTCTTCCAATTGCACCAAAACAGAAACTTCGACCGCTACTGCTACTTGCATCTATAGTGAAAGAACCACTACTTACTGAACGATCATTACAATATATTGCCGTTTTACTTATATATTTACTATCACCTAAATTTGTTTTATACCATGTATCAATATATTCTTTGAAAAAACTAGTAGAGGTATTTTGCCTAATGCCTGATAAATTTACTCCATTATTAGAATACATATATCCTACATTATATGATTTAATTGCATGAGTGTTATAAAGACTTACTCCAATATGTCCTTCTGTTGTAGTAGTGCTATTACCTGAATATAAAAGTCTCACACTTCCATCTTCATTTATACGAATTATTCTCCAATACATATCATCTCCTAAATTTACGTATTTTATTTCAGTACAATTTGTTGCACCATCTCCTTTGCATTTTATTGATGTACTATATGATTTATCTCCAGCATATTTTGTTCCTTTAGAAACGCTTCTTCCTTCTTTCCATATACCGAATTTTACCCAATTATTTGTTGTGTTTCCTGAATAATAATATACATCTTCTCCTACACCATCTCCGTCTACATCTTCAGTCATCATGTTTGTTGCTGTACTACTTTGAATAAATATAGTTCCTGTTGTATCTCCAATAGTTGTTGTAAAATCAGTTCTAGTTAAAACAGTTGGATTGTCTTTTAGTATTTGTGCTGCTAAAGTACCAGATTTATAAGGACCATCTTCACCCAAAGTTATTGTACAAGTAACATCACTTTGTACATTTGATATTGTTAAGAGATTATTTGAAAGTATTCCATTTGAACAACTTATACTAGCATCTTCTAATGTATAACCATCATTTGGTGTTATTGTGAATGTTACATCATTTCCTTTATATACTTCTTTACTATTTGTATCACTACTTCCATTTATTACTACTACACTTGCTGTAAATAGGTTTGGATCTTTTGTTCCTACTTGTATTCCTAGTATTCCACTTAGTATCTTTCCCATAT
>CAKORV010000029.1 GCA_934101625.1 uncultured Bacilli bacterium
AACCTCATAAAAAGTTGGTTCATCAGTTCCTACGTCAAATTGTACAAATTTTGCCATAATATCAACTCCATACAATACAACTATAACATCTTTTTTACAGAATTTATAGGAATATTACATAACTTTACAATGTTTATACTCATCGCATACAAATAAAAACATAATTAAAATTAGAGAAAAAATAATTAAACCCACTTGAAAAATAATAAAAAAGTGATAGAATTATACTTAAGTTAAATGTTTTGATTAGGACATGGTTATAACTACTATTTTACAAAGCGAGTTGTGAATGGTGTAAGACAACTAAAATAAGTTATAGTTACTACCTATGAACAGGAACCGAAAGGAATTCCCGGTTAATAGCCGTTAAATAAATAAAGTAAAATAATGGATGGTACCGTGTAAATATAAGCACTCCCTTTAAAGGGTGTGTTTTTTATTTAATTTAACTTGGAAGGAGAAAAAAATGATAAATATTAAAGAAGATAGTGAATTAAATATTATGAATCACTCTTGTGCACATTTAATGGCACAAGCAATTAAACATCTATATCCAGAAGCAAAATTTTGGGTAGGACCTGTAATAGAAGATGGATTCTATTATGATGTTGACCTAGGAGATAAAGTTATTAAAGAAGAAGACTTACCTCTTATAGAAAAAGAAATGAAAAAAATAAGTAAAGATGGTAAAAGAATAGTTAGACATGAAATTTCTAAATTAGAAGCATTAGAAATGTTTAAAGATGATCCTTACAAAATAGACTTAATTACAAGAATGGATGAAAATGAAAATGTAATTAGTTGCTACACTCAAGGAGATTTTACTGATTTATGTCGTGGACCACATGTTGAAACTGTAAAAGAATTAAAACACTTTAAATTATTAAAAGTAAGTGGTGCATACTGGAAAGGTGACTCTAAAAATAAAATGCTTCAAAGAATATATGGAGTATGCTTTAAAACTGAAGAAGACTTACAAGAACATTTACAAAAACTAGAAGAAGCTAAAGAAAGAGATCACAGAAAAATTGGTAAAGATTTAAGTATCTTCATGAATAGTGATTTAGTAGGAAAAGGTATGCCACTTTGGTTACCAAATGGAGCAATTGTAAGAAAAGAATTAGAAAACTATATCTATGATAAAGAAAGAAAAATGGGATACAAACATGTATACACTCCTTGTGTTGGAACAGTAGATTTATATAAAACATCAGGACACTGGGATCATTATAAAGAAAATATGTTCCCTATGATGAAAGTTGATGATGAGGAATTTGTATTAAGACCAATGAATTGTCCACATCATATGTTAATTTATGGAAATGAATTACATTCATATAGAGATTTACCTATAAGAATTGGAGAATTTGCAACTGATTTTAGATACGAAGCTAGTGGAGCAGTAAAAGGTCTTGAAAGAGTAAGATGTATGTGTCAAAATGATGCACATTTATTTGTAACACCAGAACAAATTAAAGATGAATTTAAAAAAGTAGTATCTCTTATATTAGATGTTTATAAAGATTTTGGATTTAAGGATTATTCATTTAGATTATCACTAAGAGATCCAGAAGATAAAGAAAAATATTTTGATGATGATGAAATGTGGAATACAGCTGAAAATAAGTTAAGAGAAGTTTTAAATGAATTAAATGTCCCTTATATTGAAGCTATTGGTGAAGCAGCATTCTATGGACCAAAACTAGATGTTGAAGTTAAACCAGCTGTTGGCCCAGAAGTAACATTATCAACATGTCAATTGGATTTCTTATTACCAAGAAGATTTGAATTAACATATATAGATAAAGATGGAAGTAAAAAAACTCCAGTAGTTTTACACCGCGCTATATTTGGAACATTTGATAGATTTACTGCATTCCTAATGGAAGAAACAAAAGGTGCATTCCCACTTTGGTTAAGTCCGGTTCAAGTTAATGTAATACCAGTTAATAATGAATATCATGCTGAATATGCTAAAAAAGTATTTGATGAATTAAATAATCTTGGAATAAGAGTTAATTTAGATGATAGAAATGAAAAACTATCTTATAAAATGAGAGAAAGCCAAAGTAAAAAAATACCTCTAACTTTAATCTTAGGAGATAAAGAAAGAGCTGATGTTTCTATAAGTTATAGAAAATTTGGCTCACAAGAAACATATACACTAAGTAAAGAAGAATTTATTAATAAAGTAAGTGAATGCATTAAAAATAAAGAGTACAATTTATAGTTGCAAAAATAATAAAATGTGATAAACTATAAGTAATGAACTAAGATTAATAATTAGTAGTTTATAATTATATTTTTAGAGAGTTAGTGGTTGGTGAAAACTAATAGTTAGTTATAAATGAATTACATATTATGAGTTCAATCGCTAATCGCGTTATAAATATGAGAAGAAATTAAGGTGGTACCACGAGTGAATCTCGTCCTTTGGGTATCACTTTTTTATTTTAGGAGGGAAAAATGACATTATATGAAGATTTAAAATGGAGAGGATTAATAAAAGATGTCGCAGGAGAAAAATTAGAAGATATCTTAAATGGAAAACCCATTACTTTTTACTGGGGTACTGATCCAACTGCAGACAGTTTACATATCGGACATTATTCATCATTAGTTACTGCAAAAAGACTTGCAAATTATGGACATCACCCAATACTTTTATGTGGGGGTTCAACAGGATTAATTGGAGATCCTAGACCAACAGCTGAAAGAGAAATATTACCAGTGGAAACAATTAGAAATAATATTGAAGGAATAAAAAATCAAATTGATAAAATATTTGATGGAAAAGCAGAATTAGTTAACAATTATGATTGGACTAAAGACTATACATATCTTGAATTCTTAAGAGATATAGGAAAATATATAAATGTAAATTACATGCTAGGTAAAGATATAATATCTAGAAGACTTGAAACAGGTATTACTTATGCTGAATTTTCTTACATGCTTCTTCAGGGATATGACTTTATGTGGTTATATGAACACAAAAATTGTATTTTGCAATGTGAAGGTAGTGACCAATGGGGTAATATCACAACAGGTATAGAACTAATTAGAAAGAAACTTAATAAAGAAGCATATGGATTTACTATGCCATTAATACTAGATGCTAATGGAAATAAATTCGGTAAAAGTGAAGGTAATGCTCTATGGCTTGATAAAAATAAAACAAGTCCATTTGAAATATATCAGTATCTAATTAATAGTGATGATTCTAAAGTAGAAGAATATTTAAAAGTATTTACATTCTTAACAAAGGATGAAATTGATAACATAATGCTTAAACAAAATGAAAAACCAGAACTAAGAATCGCACAAAAAGCCTTAGCATACGAAGTAGTTAAAGATTTACATGGAGTAGAAGAAGCAGAATTAGCTAAAACAAAAAGTGAAGACATATTTAATAATAAAGGAAACTCTGCTAACACAGAAAAGAAAAATATAGATAAAAATCTAATTGAAAATGGTATTAACATCCTAGATTTATTAATGTTAACTGAACTTTTTGAATCAAAATCTGATGCAAGAAGAATGGTTGAACAAAATGCAGTAAGTTTAAACAATGAAAAGATAACTGATAAAGATAAGATTATAACTTTAAATGATTTTAAAGACAATGAATTACTTATTCAAAAAGGTAAAAAGAAATTTATAAAATTAGTAATTTAGATATGTTTAATCATATCTTTTTTCTTTTTCTCATGCTATAATAAATACTATATGAAAGGATTAATATGAAAATAAAATATGTTTTAAAAAAACTTAAAAATATGAGATATAAAGAATTATTTAATAAAGCAGAAGAAATAGGTAAAAAAGTAAATAAAAGTAAATATAGTATTCTATTTGATATGACTAAGTGTGCTTTAAAATATGGAAGTGGATATATGGATTACTTTGAATTTGAATTTTATCTACTTAATGATGAAGAAAGAAGTACATATTTAACTGGTAGAATAAATAATGAAATAATAAAAAAATATAATAATAAAGAATATTGGCATTTATTTAGTGATAAAACTGAATTTAATAAATTGTTTAAAGAATATTTAGGAAGAGAATACCTTGATTTAAGAACATCAACTTTTAAAGAATTTAAAGAATTTATATCTAGTAAAGATAAAATAATAGCTAAACCAATAGATGCATGTGGTGGTAAAGGAATAGATGTTATAGAAATAGATAAAACTAAATTAAAAAATGAATACAATGTATTAAAAATATATAATAAGATAATTAAAAATGAACAGTTTTTAGTAGAAGAATATATTATTCAGAATAGTAAAATAAATGAACTTTATAATGGAAGTGTAAACTCACTTAGAATATTAACATTTTTAGATGATAATGGTGAAGTACACATAATGAATAGCATATTAAAAATAGGTAATAGTGGTAATGTAGATAACTTTAGTAGTGGTGGAATGTATACATTTGTTAATGATGAAGGTGTAGTATATGTTCCTGCGATAGATGAAAAAGGTAACATATATAGTAAACATCCTATAACTAAAGAAAACATATTAGGCTTTCACATTCCTAATTATAGATATGTTTTACCATTCGTAACACATTTAGCCAAAATAGTTCCTGAAGTAAGATACATTGGTTGGGATATAGTAATAACTGAAAAAAGCATACTTGTAATCGAAGGAAATGAATATCCAGGTATATTTCAAGTTAAACCAAGTATAAGTGGTATAAAAAAAGGAGATTTACCAAAATATAAAAAATATATGAAATTATAGGTGATAATATGAATTTATTAATAGTTTTACTACTAAGCATACTTTCTATTATATTTCTATTAATTGGGACTATAATAGTATTTAATACACATAATAGTAAAAAAGTAATGACTCTTAGTGTATCATTAGGATTTGTAGTATTAATACTTTTAGGTGTAATTCACTTACTTCCTGATGCATACGAATTTTTTAGAGAAATATATACTAAAGAAAAAAGTATACTTATTATGAGCATATCTACATTAGTAGGGTTTCTTATAATACTTGTACTTGATTTATTAGGTGGTCATCATGATGAAGAGGGACACCATAACAAAGAGAACTTTAAACATGTTTCAATAATAACATGTATATTCTTAGTAGTTCATAATTTTATTGAAGGAATGAGCATATATAGTAGCGTACTTCTTAATTATAAAACAGCACTTTTATTAACTATTGGAATAGGTCTTCATAACATACCATTAGGTTTTACATTATCAAGTACATTTAATAAAAATCATAGTAAAGCTAAAACAGTATTATATATTATATTTATAGGTATATCTTATTTATTTGGAGCCTTAACAGCATTTATATTTGAAGATATATTTATGAATCCTTTGATATTAGGAATAGCCTTAACATTCACTTTTGGTATGATACTTTATATTGCATTGTTTGAATTCTTACCTATGATAATTAGTAGTGATGAAAAGAAAATGAAATATATAGGTATAATATCTGGAATAGTTTTAATGTTATTAACATTATTTTTGTAGGAGATTATATGGACAAATTTATTAAACATAACAAATATTATTTAATTACTCTTCTTATATTATTAATAGTATTTATGATAACTAAGTTATATTTTAGTGATTATATAAATAAAATAGATATAAGTGTAGCAAACTTTATTACTAAGAAAGTTGTTAACAATAATTTGACAAGTGGTATCAAGTTATTAACACATTTAGGTAGTTCTGTAGTGTTAATAAGTATAACTTTATTAACATTATTAATAATAAAAGATAAAGGATATTTCATGAATATATCACTTAACTTAGCACTTTCATTCATATTAAGTGTACTTTACAAAAATTTTATAAAAAGAGAAAGACCAGGTGTAAATTTGATTAAAAAACCAAGTGACTATTCTTTTCCAAGTGGTCATACCATGTGTTCAGTTGCTTTTTATGGTTTCTTAATATACTTAGTAAATAAAAATATAAAAAATAAATATATAAAAATAGCATTAAATATACTATTTTCACTAGTTATACTAATCGTCCCATTTACTAGAATTTACTTAGGAGTTCATTATTTGAGTGATGTACTAATGGGTGCATTACTAGGATTTATTTCACTTATGATGTACATCAACTATGTTGAAAAGGAGAATATATTATGAAAAAAGGATTAATTTTATTTTTAAAAGGTATAGTATTAGGTATAGCATTTATTATTCCCGGAGTAAGTGGTGGAACTTTAGCTGTTTTGCTAGGAATTTATGAAGAATTACTTGATAAAGTTAGTAACTTTTACAAAAGCAAAAAGAACTTTATCGATACTGTTAAATATATGTTACCTCTTGGTATGGGTGTGTTAGCTTCAATTGCTATATGCGCTAAAATAATTGGTATAGGTTTAGAAAAGGCACCAATAGTAACTCTATTAATTTTCTTAGGCCTTATAATAGGTGGTTTACCAAAATTGTTTAAAGGAGCATCAAAAAAGCCTGGTATAAAAGAAATTATATTTATGTTAATTGGTATTGTACTTGTAGTAGTAATGGCACTTATGGACAAAAGTGGCACAACAGTAACATTAGCTAATATGGATACTAAAGGATATATATTGTTATTCTTAGTTGGTATGATTGCATCAGCTACAATGGTAATCCCAGGTATAAGTGGTTCTTTCACTCTTATGTTATTAGGTTACTATGAACCAGTTTTAGGAGTAGTAAATAATATAGTTGCTTTAACTAATTTAAAGCAAAACATCCTTATAATGATACCTTTCTTAATAGGAGTAATATTGGGTATAATTTTAATATCTAAAATAATAAATTACTTACTTAAGAAATATCCAAATGAAGTGTATTATGCAATATT
The DNA here is from genome assembly GCA_934101625.1 of uncultured Bacilli bacterium. GTDB lineage: Bacteria > Bacillota_I > Bacilli_A > RF39 > UBA660 > CAKOLN01. The sequence continues at coordinate 6,857 of CAKORV010000029.1, forward strand.
AGGTTTTGTACTATCATCAGTATTTAGTGTATTCTATCAAGTGTTTACTTATGATTTTAACTTAACACATCTAATTATTGGATTAATTCTAATGATTATAAACTCTATATTAATTTCTAAAGTATTTAAAGATTAAATTTTTAAGGTGGTACTATGAAAAAAGAAGATAATAAATGTCCTAATTGTGGATCATTACTTAAGTCATTTGAAACAACTTGTCCTTATTGTAGAACAGAAATAAGAAATATAAATTGTTCTGAAACTTTAAAAAAGTTTTCAATAGGACTAAAAGAATTACAATCATTAAGAACAACAAATGAAAATGAAAAAACGCAAAAATATGAACAAATCGCAGAATACATAAAAAACTATCCAATACCTAATTCAAAAGAGGATTTGATAGAATTTATGATTTTAATATCATCTAATATAGATTTAAACATTGAAGATGAAGATAAGTTAATTGTTCAAAAAGCTTGGAAAAATAAGTTAGAACAGGTATATGAAAAAGCAAAACTATCAATAAAAAGTCAAAAAGACTTAAAATATATTAATGATATATATACTGATATAAATAATAAAATTAAAAATAAAAAAAAGAAAGAATTAATTCTTCTTGTAAGTATATTTGGTTCATTATTATTTCTTATGGGAATTTTGACAAACCCAATTATAACTTTAACTATATCATTGGTTTTAATAATATTATTTCTATTCTTATACATAAAATTTCTCAGTACCAATACATCAAAAACGGATATATTCTTAAATAAAAAATATAATTCAATTGTAAATTTATTTAAAGAAAAACCACAATTTAAATATCTATCAATTGGAATACTAATGCTAATTTTATCAATAGGTATATGCTTAGGTCTAAATCCAGATGCTATACATCCTCCAGGTTATAAAGTTAGTATTCACATAGACTTTGAAAATAATTTATTTCTTAATAAATACAATGTAATATTATATTCAGATAAAAAAGAGCAAACACTTTATCATGGACAAAATAAAGATATAACATTATATTTAAAAGAAGGAAATCATACTTTAAAATTTGAAAATTATGATAATAAAGGAATATTTAAACAAATAGAAATAAATATAGATAGCGATACTGAAATAGGATACAAAATAAAATGTTATTCTGACAAAATAGATGTAACAGAATTATACTTTAATAAAATAGAAAAATAATTAGAGCACAAATTAACCGTGTTCTTTTTAATTATATAAAACTAAATAATAAATTTTATTCATATTATGATATAATAAATGAAAATCTATGAGAGGAGTATACCTTATAATGATAAAAATTTTATTAGATACTAATTTACTAATATATAGAGAAAATCACTCAGTAATTGATGAAAATATACAAAAACTTACAAAAATACTTTATGATTCAAATAAATATAGAATAGTAGTTCATCCAATGACAATAGAAGACCTAAATAATATTAAAGATCAAAATGAAAGAGAAATTTATTTAAGTAAGGTAAAAGTATATGAAATTATAGATAGACCACCAAAGGTAACAGAAGAATTTAATAATAATGTAGGTTGTTCAAAAATTCCTAATGATTTAATTGATAATAATTTATTATATGCAGTATATAGAAATTGTGTTGATTATCTTATAACTAATGATAAGAAACTAAAAAATAAAGCGAAAAAATTAAATTTGATTGATAAAGTTATGGGTATAGAAGATGCAATAAACTTATTTAAACCTCTTGAAGACAAAGAAATTAGAACTCCAATATTTATAAATTATGAATACTTATACAATATAGACTTAGAAGATGAGTTTTTTGATTCATTAAAAACTGACTACAAAAGTTTTGAAAAATGGTATAAGAAAAAATCTTGTGAAGGAAATAAAGCTTACATCAGTCGTTACCCAAATAATAAAATCAGTTCATTTTTAATGCTAAAAGTGGAAGATGAGAAAGAAGATTATTCAAGATTAGAAAAACCATTTGAAAAAGGTGTTAGGTTAAAAATATCAACTTTTAAAGTATCTAATACAGGAAATAAAATAGGTGAAACTTATATAAAAATAATAATAAAAGAAGCTTTAAAAAATAATGTTGATGAAATATATGTTACTGTTTTTGAGAAACAAAAAGAATTAATTAAATTATTTAATGATTATGGTTTTGTTCAAAAAACTACTCAAATGACCGAAAAGTTAAATGGAAGTTTCAAAAAAGAATTAGTATTAGTAAAAAATATGAATGATAATACTTATCCAAACTTTGAATGGTCAAATAAAAATACTTTTATAGTACCAATTCAACAAAAATATCATGAAATGTTATTTCCAGAGTCAGAAACATCAAACCAACTTTCGTTTGAAGATATAGAAGGGATAAATACATACGCGAATGCAATAAAAAAAGCATATATTTGTAAATCTAGAACACAAAAAATAAAGCCTGGAGACATTTTACTATTTTATGCAAGTGAAAATAAAAAAAGCATTACTACTATTGGAATAGTAGATAATGTATTCAATAAATTTGCAACTCCAGAAGATTTATATGCTTTGGCAAAAAAAAGAACTATTTATTCCTTAGAAGAAATAAAATCTCAATTTGATTCAAATTCACAATTAATATTATTTAAGTATTATAAAACATTAAATAATCCTATTTCATATGGAGAATTAATAGAAAATAAAATATTAAAAGGAGCTCCAATGTCTATAGTTGAAGTTGACACGAATTTGGTAAAAAAAATAATAAATATAAAAAATGAAAAATAAAATTAATAGTTAATATGTTATAATAATTAACAAGAGGAGGTAAGAAAATGTGTACTATATTATTACCTATTAAACCAGAATATGCAAATAAAATTGTTAATCAAACTAAGTTATATGAATATAGAAAGAATATATGTAAAAAAAATGTAGATAAAATAATAATCTATAGTTCTTCTCCAGTAAAAAGAGTAATCGCAGAAGTTGAGGTTAAATCTATACTCTCAAATACTCCTGATAAATTATGGAATGAAACAAAACAATATTCAGGTATTTCAAAAAATAAATATATGAAATATTTTGAAAATAAAAGTATTGCATATGCATATGAATTAGGAAGTGTTATTGTATATAAATATCCTAAAAAGTTAGAAGATATTGGAATCAATTATTACCCTCAATCATATGTGTATTTAAAATAATAAAAAGTTAAATAAATAGCAGGTTTGAAATTGATTATTTAATGTAATTATGCTAATATTAAGTTGTATTAAGTGGCTTGTCTTTAAAATTAATACACTAAAATTTATGTCGATAATTTATATTTTTAGGCAAGAAAAATATATCTATTCGGAGTATATGCATGCATGTACTCTTTTTATTTTTTATAGGAAGGAGGTAAAATGAACTACGGATATCAAAATGAAAAAGAATTTGTTGATTTATTCAATAATAAATATCTTTATGAGTTAGATAGAAATTCTCAAAAGTTTTTAAAAGAATTATTTGGTGATATGATAGATAATACAGAACTTATAAAATCTTGGAAAAATAAAGCAGTGCAAAAGGCAGATATATTCATTAAATATAAAAATTATATAAAAAGTATTAGTTTAAAATGTGGTAATAATAATTCGGTGCATCATGAACAAATTCAAGAATTTGAAAGATACTTGGGAAATCTAGGTATTCCATATAAAATAATAGATAAATATGTTAGTTATCATTATGGATACATGAAAGATAATAATGGGAAAATTGATTTTACAAAAAGACTTAGTTCCGAACAATATAAAACACTATATCAAAAAGAATTAAATATTTTTAATGGGTACATTAATAAAACAAGAATTATAGTTGATATGATAGACAGATTTATTATAAGAGGAAGAAATTCTGATTATGATATTGATGCTTTAGTATGTGGAACAATAAATGAATATATATGGATAAACAAATATGATTTATATGATTTAGTATTATCAAAAAGATGTTTAGAGTATACATCTCCACATATAGCATGTATGACAATAGGTCCACAAAAAAGAAATATTAATGGGGATTCAAAAAATGCAAAGGATAGATACTTAGTTGCTATTAGATGGAATTTTCTTAAAGAAGATATTATTAATTTTAAAAATAAGGCTAGTACGACAAATATAAATTAAGTTAAGACTTAACAAGGCTGAGACGTGGGAAAAACACAATAAAAAAACACTAAATAAATAGTGTAAAATTCATTTGGAGCGATTGTCGTAGATATCTACAACTTTTTACCAATTAACGATTTAATATATAAATATCAATCACTAGTCATAGTTTAACACAAAATTTTAAAAATTACTATGATTTAGTTAAAATTTCGTGTATAATTATATTAAGGAGGGAAAACAGTGGAATTAAATATTAATTTTAATAAAAAAATTTCACCATTAGTTAATTCTTCGGAATCTTTATCTAATTGGTTTGAGAAAAATCAAGAGATGATGGCATATTTTGAAATGACACATCCTGGATGCTTACATTTTGAAAATACAAATGCAAATTATGATGTTAAAGTTCTTGGTAGAATGGCAAATGGTACTTTAACTTGGTTAGAAACTAATTTACCATATTCTAATGAAGAAAAAGTTAGAAATGCTGAAATGAGTATAGCTTCAATATATGATTTAGAAAAAGATCATTTATCAGATGTTGCAAAAGAAAAATATTTCATTGATGTTAATGGATTAGAAAAAAAAGAATCAACTGGTATGCATAGATAGTGATAAAAGATGATTTATCTTTCAAAATCATCTTTTTCTTTTACATTTTTAGTATTAATATCTTATTACCAAAGTTTTTAATATAGAGTTCATTAGAATAATTAAAAGCAAGAAACGTAGTATTATTGATTATAATTTTATGAGATTCTATATAAGGTAAATTAGATTTATCAACTTTACGAATACTACCATTTATAAATGTAGGAGTAGTATGATTAAATTCACAAATAAATTCTAATTTTCTTTTTAAGGCATCATCAATATTAATTTCTTGCTTAATAATATTAATCATTTTTTCACCATCCTTTCTTTTAGGATGATTTCTTCGTATGACTTCCAAGCTGAGACGTGGGAAAAACACAATAAAAAAACACTAAATAAATAGTGTAAAATTCATTTGGAGCAAGTGATGGGAATCGAACCCACGTCTCAGCCTTGGCAAGGCCACGTACTAGCCGTTGTACTACACCTGCGTGATTAGACGCCTTAATAAAGACGCATAAATAATATACCATAATTAAATATAGAAATCAAT
>CAKORV010000030.1 GCA_934101625.1 uncultured Bacilli bacterium
AAGTATGCATAACTTACTCCAATAGTTAATACTAATATACTTACTATCAAATACACAATATATTTTTTATTTTTCATAACAAGCTCCTTTTTCATTACATGAAAAAATCCATAGACTAGTGCCTATGAACTTAATTTCACGAAAAAACTATGAGAGTTATTTACCTTTAACCCCCCCCGATTTCTGTACCAAGTTTGGTACTTAATTCGAAGAAAATTACTTCTCTCATAGTTTAATTACTCCTTCATATTTTATGTCTTAATTTTATCAAATTACTTAGTTCTATTCAAGTACTTTGAATTAGTTTTCTTTTTTTTATCTTTATACTTTTTGTATAAATCTTTACCAACTTCATAAATAAAGAATCCTGCGATGGCTGCTAGTCCTATACCAATGCTTACATTATCTTCTGGTGTATCAATTGAACCAACTGGATAATATTCATCTTCTTCATCTGTTTTATTTTCTGGTTTAAAGTCTTTATATTTTCCATATGTTAGATTATCTTTAGTTATTGTTTTTTGGTAATCTTTGTTTAATTTTTCTAATTCTTTGTCATATTTACCCCAGGTTGAATCATTACACCATCTACAATATAATGCTTTTCTATCTCTTGGATAATGACATACTGGGCATATTACTGAATCATCTTTTTTTGTTTTTTTATTAGTTCTATGTTTGCATATTGAACAATATATAGTATCTCCTTCATCATGTAAAGTACTATTATTTTTATTTCCACAATTATAACATTTCATTTTAGACTCCTCTTACTATTTATATTATATCATTAAATATGTCTCCTGTAATATTAATTATGTCATTCATGTAAATTATTACATTATTATTTAGTTTTATATTTTCCTGTACTGGATCAATCTGTTTTATTATACCTGTTGTATTTATGTATTTGCCACCTACTTTTTTATTATCTTTTACAAAGTGAGTTATTGTTACTTCATTTTTGTTGTTTATGTTATCATATAAATATCTTAGTTTAAAGTTAAGCATATCTTGTTGTTCATCATTCAATTCTATTTTATTTTCTGTAAGTCTTGCTGTTTCTTTTACAGCATTATCATAACCCACTAGTGCTGCGAATGGTGCAAATTGAGCACTTCTTTCTTCTATAGTCATATGTTTATGTTTAGATATAGGTCTATTTAAGTTTATTATGTCATCATAGTTATTCATCCTTTATGTCCACCTACTTCTTTATTTCTATTTCTTGTGGTTGCGCCTTCTTCAAAGTTCATTCCTCTTAATATAGAGTTCTTTCCATATTTCTTTTTTATATTAAGTAATGTTTTTTGAATTTTCTTTTCTTCTATTTCTCCTTGTTTTTCTTCTTCTTTTTCTTTAGTTATATTTTCATAGTTAGTAAATAAATCTAATTGTTCAACTGATATTTTCTTCTCTTTATATTCTTCATTTACAAGATTACACGCTGTTAAATTTATTCTTCTAACAAGTAATATTTGATTTATTATTTTTTCATAAAGTTTTATTACATTTTCTGTTATTATTTCTGTAGATGATGTTTTGTGATCTATATTAATAGTCCCATGCGCGGGTTTTGGTACTTTTCTTCCATAGTTATCATTAACTATTTCTCCGTGGTAAAAGCCAGAAATTCTTGAATCATTTAGATTGTCTACATCATATCCAATTGTTAATACTAGTTGATCAGTTATTAAGTGTTTTTCTACTAAACTTAATGCTAGGTTATCAGCCATTTCTCTTACTATTAGTTTTGCTTTTTCATAGTTATACGGACAATGTAATACTTGACCTTCACTTATACTATTAGAACTAGGTTTATAGTTTTTTGCATCTTTTATAGTTGCTGGTTCATAACCCCATGCATGATCAATTAATAGTTCAGCATTTACTCCAAATAATTTGAATAATAAATCTTCATTTTGTATAGACATTCTAGCAACATCACCCATTGTATACATATTATTTTCCTCTAACTTTTTTGCATAACCTTTCCCTACTCTCCAAAAGTCAGTTAAAGGTTTATGATTCCATAATTCTTTTTTATAACTCATTTCATCTAGTTTAGATAGTCTTACACCATATTTATTAGGTTTCATTTTTTTAGCAGTGATATCCATTGCTACTTTAGCTAAGTACATATTTGTACCAATACCTGCGGTAGCGGTTATTCCAGTTGTTTTGTAAACATCTTCTATTATTTTTATTACTAATTCTTCTGAAGACGTTTTATAGTAGTTTAAATATTCTGTTATATCACAAAATACTTCATCAATTGAGTATACAAGTATATCTTCTGGAGCAATATATTTTAAGTATATATTATATATTTGTGTACTGTATTTCATGTATAAGTTCATTCTAGGTACAGCAGTTATAAAGTCTACTTCTAGATTTGGATTATTTTTAAGTTCTGTATCTATGTATGATTTTCCTATAAAAGGTTTATAGTAATTATTTTTTCTTCTTTGATAGTTTACTTCTTTTATTTTTGCTTTTGCTTCAAATAGTCTACATCTTCCCGAAAGTCCATAAGATTTAAGTGATGGAGAAACAGCTAAACATATTGTTTTATCAGTTCTTGATTCATCTGCAACTAAAAGATTTGTATTAAGTGGATCTAAGTTTCTTTCTCTACATTCTACAGATGCATAGAAACTTTTTAAGTCTATACACATATAAATTTTATTCACTATTAACCTCCTATACAAAAACCCGTATTTAACGGGTAATTTTATTTTGCAATTTCTTCAGCTCTTGTTTCTCTTATTACAACTACTTTAATTGTACCAGGATATTGCATTTCTTCTTCTACTCTATCTTTTATATTTCTTGCTATTTTATAACTTTCTAAGTCATCTACTTCTTCTGGTCTTACAATAACTCTTAATTCTCTACCTGCTTGCATTGCAAATGTTTTTTCAACACCAGGTATAGAATTACCTATTTCTTCAAGTTGTTCTAATCTTTTTATATAGTTTTCTAATGAATCATTTCTAGCACCAGGTCTTGCTGCTGATAAAGTATCTGCAATTGATACTAATTCACTTATTACTGTAGTTGCTTTTTTATCACCATGATGACTTTCTATTGCATTTATAACTATTGGATTTTCTCCATACTTTTTACATATTTCTGCTCCAAGTTCTACATGTGATCCTTCAACTTCAAAGTCTATAGCTTTACCAATATCATGAAGTAGTCCAGCTCTTTTAGCAAGTGCAACATTTTCTCCTAGTTCACTGGCAAGTAATCCAGTTAAGTTAGCAACTTCAATTGAATGTTGTAAAGCATTTTGTCCATAACTAGTTCTAAAGTATAATTTACCTATTAATTCAACTAGTTCAGGATTAACCCTAGTTATACTTAAACTAAATAAGGCTTCTTCTCCTTTTTCACGAATAGTTCTTTTAAAGTCTTCACATACTTTATCATATATTTCTTCTATTCTTGCTGGATGTATTCTACCATCTTTAATTAATTGTTCAAGTGTTACTTTAGCAATCTCTCTTCTAAGTGGATCAAAACTTGATAATACTATTACTTCTGGAGTATCATCTATTATTAGATCTACTCCTGTAATAGATTCAATTGTTCTAATGTTTCTTCCCTCTCTACCAATTATTCTACCTTTCATTTCATCATTAGGTAAAACCACTGTAGATACAGTTTGTTCACTTGCAACATCTGTTGCATATCTTTGCATACTATTTATTAAATACTCTTTACTCTTTTTATCTGCTTCTAACTTAGCATCATTTTCTCTTTCTCTTAAATAAATAGCTATTTCTTTTGACATATCATCTTCAACTTTTTTCATAACAAGTTCTCTTGCTTTTTCTTTACTGAATCCTGATATTCTTTCTAAAAGTTCAATTTGTTCTTTTAAAATTGATTCCATTTTTGCATCTTTTTCTTGAATTTCCTTTTGTTTAGCTAATAAATCTTTATCTCTTAAATCTAAATTTTTTTCTCTTTCTTGTAATAGTTCATCTCTTTTATTAAGACTATTCTCTCTATTTTCTACAAGTTCTTTAAGTTCAGTTATTTCTTTTTTCTTTTCTTTTATTTCTGCATCAGTTTCTTGTTTTATTTTATAACTTTCTTCTTTTAATTCTAATATTCCATCTCTTTTGTATTTTTCAGCATCTTTTTGTGCTTTTTCTAATAATTTATCAGCTTCATTTTTTATATTTATTACTCTTAATTTATTCAATAAATAAACAACGATTACTCCCAAAAATAATCCAATTAATATTAGCAAAATGGAGAATCCTAAATCATTCATATTTTTCCTCCATTCTTTATAAAGAAGTTTACACCTCTAATTTAATTTTAATACATTTTTGTATAAAGTTCAATCTTTTTTATTTCTTTCTATATGATAGAAATATTGTATTACTAATCCACTGTATTGATTATATTGACTTTTAATATATTTACTTATTGAATTTATATCATTTTTTATATTATAGTGACTACTAATGTATTGTTTTACCCATGTATCTATTGGATATGTATCAAATCTAGAATATGCAAATAGTAATATACAACTTGCTACTTTTAAGCCTATTCCCTTTATAGACATTAATTCTTTAAGAGATTCTTCTGTACTTAATTTTTCTAAATCATCTAAGAAGTTCTTGTTTTCTTTTAGTTTATTTAATGCATCATATACATATTTATCTCTAAATCCTAATCCAAGAGTTTTAAGTTCATCTAATGTTATATCTTTTAATTCATTGTATGTTGGAAATAAATAATATTCTTTATTTTTAAATATTACTTTTTTACCATAATGTTCTGATAAATTATTTATTATTTTTGTTATTCTTTTTACATTGTTATTTTGACTTATTATATAACTAATAAACATTTCAAATTTATCTTGTTTAAGTATTTTATATCCTTTACATTTTTCAATGTCCTTTTTTAAGTTATTATCTATTGAAACTAAATAGTCATTTATTTTATTATAGTCTCTTTTTAAGTCTAAGTATTCTTTTATTATGTTTTCTAAATTATCTTCGTTATTACTTTCTATTAGTAAGCATTTATTATTTTCTTTTATATTTATTATGCGATCACTCAATATTAAAGTTATGCTTTTATCGCTTTCTAAAGTCATTCTAAATGTTTGACCACTAAATATGGTGTCATAAAGATTTATGTCTTTTTTAGGAATACTTATCATAAAGGTAATCTCCTATAGTAATCTAGATAAATGTCATCTTTTTCATATAGTAGCATACTTGATACTGTAAATCTTTTATATACTTCTTCATTTATTTTATTTAAATATTCTTCATCTACATCTTTAAATTTGGTATATGTTTCTGTCATTGAATTATAACTAGCATTTTCATTTATCCAACTTCTATCACTTAGTATTACCAAACCTTCACTATCACTTAAAGCATCATTTCCAATGAGTAATCTTGAATCGTATTCTATTCCAAATAAATTATATATTGTAGGTAATAAATCTATACTACTTACATATTTATCTACTATTACATTTTCTGTCATACCACTATTGTATATTATTAGGCTTGTATGAAAGTTTTCAAATTTATCATTTCTATCTTTTTCACTTATTTCATTAAGTTCACTTTTTGTTAATCCATATGGATAATGATCTGGTGATAGTACAATTACTGTGTCATCTAACTTCCCTTTATTTTCTAATTCAGTTATTAGTGCATTTAGTGCACGATCTAACTCTATATTTGCTGCTAGATATGCTTTTACATGTTCACTATATGGAAGATCACTTACTAAATCTTTGTTTTTATAAGACATACTATTATCTTTAAATGTGTAATTTAAGTGTCCACTTACTGTCATATAATATGTAACAAAACTATCACTATCTATATAATCATCAATTGTAGCATTAATCATTTCTAAATCACTTTCTGGCCATATGTTACAGTTGATAAGTTTTTCTAAGCCATTACCACATCCTTTGTAATCAAATCCTAAATTAGGATGACTTAGATTTCTATCATAAAATTTATATGTATGATCATGATATGCATTTATTTCTTTATAACCCATTTTTTTAAACACATTACCTAGTCCATAAGGCATATCAATAAAACTACTTCTGTAAAAACTCCATACTCCTTCTTTTGGTAATAAACCATTTAAAGCCATGTATTCACCATCACTTGTACTAATTGAATATAATGGTTGATAATAATTTTTAAATATAAATGAATTATTGACAAGTTTGTATAAAGTTGGTGTTAATTCTTTGTCTACTGCGATAGTATCAAATCCTTCTGCAGTTATATATATTAAATTCTTACCTTCAAATATACCTGTATACTCATTTTTATTAGTAGGTTGTGCATTCTTAAAGTATTCATGTAGTTTTATTACATCTTCATTTGTTTCATTTTCAATTAGTTCATCAAAATTTATATCAATTATATTATATTCAATTTCATCTATTTCTCTTGAGGTTTCTTTTGATATTTCAAATTTTTCATCAAAACCAAATATAAATCTTTCTACATCCATCACTTCCATGCTTAGTAATCCTGTTTTATTAATTAATAACATTGGAGCATGTGTTTCAAAATATAATCTATGTAAAGAGTACATACCATTATTACTGAATATAATTATTAATGATTTTACTAAGAAAAGTATTATAAATGCTATAGATAGAATTATATTGTTTAATTTTGATTTATTATAATTAAATATTTTTTTACCAAGTATTATAAATAAGATAAGAGGTAATAGCATTATTATTATTACTAATATATTATTTTTTATCATAATTAGAATTGAACTAAAAAATCCACCAAAGACTTGTTCAGTTCCTTTTATTACACTAAATACTGAGTATATTGAATTATAAAATTTGTAATACACATATTGACTAATATAAATAAGTGTTATAAATATAGATAATATTATAGATATTATTCTGTTTGTTTTTGGTTTTCCTAAACTAGATAATAGTGTAAATAATACTGCAAATGAGATACTGAATAGTACTATTAATAGAGTATGATAACTAAGTACATTATGTAATATAAAATGCTTATATATAAGTTCTAAATATAGTATTAAAAATATAAAATATATTATTAAATTTAATTTCTTTTTCATGATAAACACCCTACCTAATTATATCACATAAAGAAAAAAGAAACACAACGTTTCTTAATTAACTGCATGTTTTTTTATAAAATACATAAGAGCAAGATTATATTCTGTTTCATTATCTAAAGCATCATAGTATTCTTTACCTTCTTTATTTATTATTTTTCTTATTATAAAGTCATCTGTATCATTTTGATTAACTAAATATGAATAGGTAATTTCTTTTTCATTTATTGTGTCTGCTTCTACATAGTTTATTCCATTTAAAGTAGTTTCATACATTATTGATTTACTCCTTTCGACGTTGTTTCACTTTCTATTATTGATTGATACAATTCTATTTTACTCTGACAATCTTTTGCAAAATCTTGATAATTTGTGTATCCATATCTTACTACTACATCATTTAGGTCATCAACATTTAAATAATTTGTATCTGTTTTGCCTACTAAAGCACTCAAATCTTTTACAATGTTATCTACAGTCTGTTTGTTTTTAGCTAATATATTTTCATCTACCCATATACTACCTATTTGTAATTCATCAGTTATTTCAAATAGTGCGAATTTTCTATTTATTTCACTTAATGAGCTTAAATCTTTTGCTACTTCATATGTTAATAGTTCATCTTTTCCATTAACGGTTGTCCAGTTTTTACCATTACTAAATATTGCTTTCCCTTGACCATTATATGGTCCATCATTTTCTATTATTTGATTACCTGTATCTTTAGGTTTTTTAAGTCCACCTACTTTGGTTAAATGTACTGTTCCTACTAAAACTATATTAGCGGCAGCAACTATTCCCGCGATTAAACGAATTGTTTTATCTCTTTCTTGTTGTCTTTTTCTTCTTTCAAGTTCTCTTTTCTCTAAACTTCTTAATCTACTTTCATTTAATTTTTTTAAACGTTCTGGACTATATTCAGAGTTTATAGCTTTCATTCCATCTCTTTCTCTAAATACTTTTTCTAAATCTTTATCCCAATCTTGTAAAGTGTTATCTAATATATCTTCTCGTTCCATTACCTATCCTCCTATTTGAATATATTATAATATTCAATAGATGTCAATTAATTAAGATAAAATTTACATTCATTTAACATTTATTTCTTTTGACTTAAAACTTATTATAGTATTTATAAATTTCATTAAATATTTTTGAACTTTAGGATCTATATTTTGAATACTTTTAATTAGTTTTGTTATATCGTTTATAGAATGAATATTGTCTTTGTTATCAAGTACTAATTTAACAATCTGTTCGATCGCGCTAGAAAGTTGTTCTTTATCTAAACTCTCTAGTCCAATAGTTGTGTTAATATGAAGTTTTTTACTTACTCCAGATAATTTTCCTTCAATAAAGTTTTCACCAAATATACACCATGATGTTGGAAAGTGTTCATAGACACCTAATTCTACACTCTTTACTACCTTATAGTTATCATTATTTAATATTATTCCTATTACTGAACCAGTTGGTACAATATTAATTAGTTTATCTTCTATTTTCTTAAATTTCATTGAATTAAATTCATTTGTTAGAAATCCCGGTCCATCAAAATTATATATATTTTTTATTTTCTTTTGTTGTTTTACTGGTAATTCCATAACACTTGTCATGGCTAGATTGCCACCTTTACTATGTCCAGATACATATATTTTGTTATCATTTAGTGATATATTTTCTTTCAAATATTTTATTGCTAGTGTTTGAGTATATGTTGGATAAGTGTAACCTAATCTTAAATTTTCAATCCATCCGATTGATGAACCATTAGTACCTTTAAATGAGATAGTTGTTTCATCTTTAATTTTAAATTTACATGCTCCAAATTGAGTATTTTCATCTTCTAGATTTATAAAATTTGATATATAAAGTGATGAATATCTTTTAGAGTTAGTTAATAATGAAAGTAATTCAAACGATTTTTTACTCATCATTCCTTGGTTAATTCGATTCTTAAATTGATTAGAATATTCTATAAATTCTTTTAATGATTTTTTTGTTTTGAATGTATCAATTGGAAGATAAACTAATATAGAACATAATAAGTTATCTATTTGATTCCAATGTACTTCGTTTATGTCAATATCTTTATAATAATATAAATAATCTTTTATTGTATACATAATTTCTACCTCTTTTAATGACATTATATCATTGATTTAGATAAAGTAAAAGATTAGTTTAAACTAATCTTTCCATTCAGTTAAATCACTTTCATTTACTGTGTTTTATTTCTTTGCATCTACAAAGTTTAAATTTGGATATAACTTTTTTAGATGCTCTAAACTACTAAATGCACTTGACCTAAATCTATGCCCATCTAACCAAGTACCACCATTAGCCATATTTTCAAGATTTTTACCACTATTACCTAAACCACTTGATGCAGAAGTACAGAAAGGAATAACTTTTTATTAGTAAAGTCATTTTCTTTAACAAAGTTATCTACTGGCTATGCAGCGATTCCCCACCAAATTGGATATCCTATCAAGATTGTATCATAATCATTCCAATTATCTACTGATGTACTAACTAGTTCAATAATTCTTAATGTTTCATTATCATGTTCTTTGCTAACTCTAGAATTTTTATTAGAGTAAATTAAATCATCACTAGTATATTCATCTTTTGGTTTAATTTTAAATACATCAGCATTTAAATTAGTTGCAATTTTTTTGCTTCATTATCAGTATGCCCTTGTGCTTAATAGTATACTACTAAAACTTTACTTTTTTTACTTCATTATTTTCTTTCTTATTACTTCTTAAAAAGTAATATAGTCCACATCCTAGTAAAAATACTAATACTAAAATTAAAAATATTTTCTTTTTATTATATCAACCTTTCTTGACTAATTCTTTAGTCTACATTATATTTATAAATGACGATAGTTGCTCTCGAACAGTAGTTTTTTTAAATTGAAGAGAATTTATGGAAAAATTTTATAGTATGAAAGAAGTACGTGAAACAACTGGTTTAACATATGATACTTTAAAATATTATTCTAATGAAGGATTAATACCTGATGTTAAAAAAGATAAGAACAACTATAGAATATTTGATGAAAAAAAATTGGTTGGATTAAAAGTTTATCTTACCTTAAGAAGTATGGTATGAGTAATAAAGAAATTAAGGTGTATATGAAATTATGTAAAAAAGGAATATCAAGTATTCCAGAAAGAAAAGAAATCTTAAATAAAAAATTAAATAAATTAGAAAAAGAAATAGATAGAATTAGAGAAAGTATAGATTATATTAATTTTAAGAAGCAATTTTATGATTATGTTATAAGTGGTAAAAAAGAATATTTTAGTTATTTGGTTAGATAATTTTTGATAAATTTGGGATTGATTTCTATATTTAATTATGGTATATTATTTATGCGTCTTTATTAAGGCGTCTAATCACGCAGGTGTAGTACAA
>CAKORV010000031.1 GCA_934101625.1 uncultured Bacilli bacterium
TTAACACCATGCATACCTTTTTTCTTACCAGCTTCATCAAATGTCTTTCTGAATTGTTTTTCAGTTAAACCATACATGAATTTAACTTTTTGTTTTTCTTGTAATTGGATACCATATTCACTAAGTTTCTTTCTACTAGTGCCATGTTGTCCAGGAGCTGATGTTCTTCTTCTTAAATCTTTACCACTTTCTAAAGTACTGAAACCATATCTTCTTGATTTCTTGAAAGCAGGTCCTGTGTATCTTGCCATATAAGCACCTCCTTATTATATTTGAAAGAAGTGTTTATCTAAATTCTCATCAGTAGGGGGTTTATATTAAGACTTTCATGATTGGCTTCATTACTTATCACTCATATAGATATAAACGCATTACTAATTAAATTTAGTTGCCATTTCTTCCATGTAAATAAGTATACTAAAAAATACTGTAAATATCAAGTGTTTTTTACACTTGTACTTAAAAAAATACCTAAATTATTTTGATAATTTACTAAGTTTTTCTTTTAGAAATAACCTTTATGTGATAAAATACTTATAGAGAGTAGGTGTTAAAATTGAAAAATATTACGACAAGTGCAGTTATTCTAATAGCAATAACTATATATGTTTTAGGTTTTATTTCAATAATTGTCACTATAGTATTAATAAATAAGAAAAATAAAAATAAATTAGAAAAAGAATTAAATAGATTAGAAACTTTAAAGAACTTAATAATTTCATCAAGTATTAAAACTGAAATGGAAAAAGTTAAGAGTTTAATAAATAATGAAAGTTTAGAAAAGAAATACCAAAAATGGGAGAAAACTTATAATAAAATAGAAAAAGAAGATATACCAAAAATAACTGATAGTTTATTAGATATATCTGCTTTAATAGAAGAAAAGAATTATAAAGATGCAAGTTTTGAACTAGCTAAATGTGAACTTTCTATTTATTATGTAAAAGCAAGTATGGAGGTTTTACTAGATAGTATTGAAGAAATTACTATGAGTGAAGAAAAGAATAGAACTGCTGTAACTAAATTAAAAAGTCTTTATAGAGAAGTGATTACTAAATATAATAATAATAGAAATGATTATAAAGAAATGGGTAATCGTGTAGATTTACAACTTGATAATATAAATAAACTTTTTGGTGCTTTTGAAAGAGTAATGGAAAATAATGATTATGAAGAAGTAAGTAGAATAGTACATGCACTAGATGATATGATTAATAATCTAAAAGTAATAATAGATGAAACTCCTACGATTATATTAATGTGTAAAATGATAATACCTAAGAAAATAACTGAATTAGAAACAATATCTACTAGAATGAAAAAAGATGGATATAATATTGAATATATAAATTTGGATTATAATATAGAAGAAGCAAAGAAGAAACTTGGAGATATATTTGATAGAATGAAAGTATTAAATATAGAAGATTCTATATTTGAACTTAAAACTATGTTAGATTATTTTGAAAGTCTATATAGTGATTTAGATAAAGAAAAACAAAGTAAAAAGGAATATGAAATTTATATTGATTCTATTGGTGTTAAATTATCTAGAATTACAGGAGTATTAAAGAATATTTATAGTGAAGTTGATAGTTTGAAAGAAACTTATGCTTTAAGTCCAGAAGAATTAAAGAATCTTGAATTAATTAATGCAGATTTATTTAGTTTAAAAGAACATTATAAAAGAATTAATGATAGAACTTTAACTAAAGTAACTCCATATTCTGCACTTGCTAAAGAATGTGAACTTATAAATGTAAATATTGCTAAGATAGAAGATAAATTAGAAGTAACAATTAAAAACTTAGGAAGTTTAAAAGAAGATGAATTAAGGGCTAGAGAACAATTGACTGAAATTAGAACAATACTTAAAGAAGCTAAAAATAAAATTAAATCTTATAAATTACCAATAATACCTAAAAAATATTTTGTTGAGTTAGAAGAAGCAAAAGAGGGTATTCAAGGAATTATAAAGGAACTAGATAAAAAGCCTATTGAAATAAATGAATTAAATATAAGAGTAGATACTGGAAGAGATTTAGTATTAAAATTATTTAGTTTATCTAGTGAACTTAGTAGAACATGTGGTATGGCAGAGTTAGCTATAGTATATGGTAATAGATATAGAAGTAGTTATAAAGAAATAAATGATAGTTTAAAAATAGCAGAAAAAGAATTTAAAAAGGGAGAATATAAAAAGAGTTTAGAAATCAGTTTAAATGCACTTAATATAGTTGAGCCTGGAATACATAAAAAACTTATGAGTGCATGTAAAGAATAAAGAAAGAAGTTGATATTAATGGCAAAGAAGAAAGTTTCAAGTAGTGATAATAAAAATGAATTTCCATATAAAAGAGAGTTAGAAGGACTCTTTTTAATACTTGTAGGAATACTTGGTTTTGGTAAATTTGGACCTGTAGGAAGAATAATAAAAAACTTTGCAATATTCTTGTTTGGTAATTGGTTTTCATTGTTTTTAGTAATCTGTTTATTACTTGGTAGTATTTTACTAATTAAGAGAAAAAGTCCTAATTATTTGAATGCTAGAATTATAGGATTATATACTGTATTAATAAGTATACTTATATTTGCGCATATAGAATATATTAAAAATAATGATCTTAAAGGAATAGAGATACTTAAAGCAACTATAAATAATTTAACTGGAGCATTTACTAGTACAAATTTGGTAAGAACAACTGGGGGTGGTATAATAGGTGGATTGTTTTCAACTTTGTTTGTAAGTTTATTTGATATTACAGGTACCTATATTATATGTGCTGTGATAGCTTTATTTGGAGTAATTATGTTATTTAATATAACAATATCTGATATAATTGATTTAATTACTAAGCCATTTAAAAAGAAACCTACTATGGAAGAGATTGCTAAAGAAGGTGCTAGAGAGTTAGATATTCATAATAATGATGAAGATACAGAAGATGATAAGATAGTAATTACTAATATAAATGAAATTAAAACTAAAGAAGAGCCTATGACTCATTTAGAAGAAGTTACTTATGAAGAAAAGGAAATTAAAGAAAATGATGCTGAATATATATTGCCACCATTAGATTTACTTGTAGGTAGTAAAAACAGAGGTAAAGTTAATTCAACTGAATTTATTGCGCATAATAATAAAATATTAGAAAAAGTATTTAATGATTTTGGAATAATTGGTAAAGTAGTAGAAGTTCATGTAGGACCTACTGTAACACAATATGAAATAGAGATTAAAGCTGGTACTAAAGTAAATAAAATATTAAGTATTAACCGTGAAATAGCACTTGCTTTAGCTGCCAAAGATGTTAGAATACAAGCACCTATACCAGGTAAAAGCACTATAGGTATAGAAATACCTAACCCAACAACAAGTGAAGTTAAGATGAAAGATATTTTAGCTGGTATACCTAAGAAATTAGATGGTTCTAAATTAGTCGCACCACTTGGATTAGATATAATGGGTAATATACAATATTTTGAAATAAATAAAGCACCACATATGTTAGTCGCAGGTGCTACTGGTAGTGGTAAATCTGTATGTATTAATAATATAATAATGTCTATATTAATGCGTGCTAAACCAGATGAAGTTAAGATGATTTTAGTGGATCCTAAAAAGGTAGAACTTAATTGTTATGAAGGAATCCCACATTTGATGAGACCTGTTGTAACAGATCCTAAGAAGGCAGCAGTGGCTCTTCAAAAAGTATGTATGATAATGGAAGAAAGATATGATATGTTTGCTAATACGGGTACACGTAATATTGGAGCATATAATGAATATGTAGAAAAGAATAAGTCAAGAAAGCCTGAATTAGAAAAACTACCATTTATATTAGTAATAATAGATGAGTTGGCTGATTTAATGATGGTCGCAAGTAAAGAAGTAGAAGAATCAATTATGAGAATTACACAACTTGCTCGTGCTGCAGGGATTCATTTAATAGTCGCAACTCAAAGACCAAGTACAGATGTAATAACTGGATTAATTAAGTCTAATATACCTACAAGATTAAGTTTTATGGTAAGTAGTAATGTTGACTCAAGAACAATACTAGATATGGGTGGAGCAGAAAAACTATTAGGTAAAGGTGATATGTTATTCTTACCTCCTGGAGAGAGTAGTCCTATTCGTATTCAAGGTAGTTTTGTGACTGATGAAGAAATTAATCGTGTAGTAGATTTTGTTAAGAGAAGTGGTAAACCTGTATATGATGAAAAGATGACAGACTTAGATAAGAGTCCTAAAGAAGAAAGTGTATCACATGAAACAGAAGATGGAGAAGATCCATTATATAATGATATAGTAGAATTTGCAGTTAAAACTGGTAAAATAAGTGCTAGTTTAATACAAAGAAAATATAGACTTGGTTATAACCGAGCTGCTAGAATAATAGATACTTTAGAAGAAAAAGGTATAATTGGACCACAAAATGGATCTAAACCTAGAGAAGTATTAGTAAGATTAGAAAGTAATAAGGAGAATGAAGAATGACACCACATATAGAAAGTAATTTAGAAGATATCGCAAATATTGTTATTATGCCAGGTGATCCTAAAAGAGTAGAATATATTGCTAAAAATTATTTAACTGATTATAAATTAGTAAATTCTGTAAGAGGAGAGTTAGCATACACAGGTTACTACAAAGGAAAAAGATTAACAGTATTCTCTAGTGGAATGGGTATTCCATCTATGGGAATATATAGTCATGAATTATTTACCGTATATAATGTAGATACTATAATAAGAATAGGTAGTGCAGGCTCTTATACAAGTAATTTAAATGTAAAAGATTTATTCTTAGTAGAAAGTGCTTATTCTGATTCAAACTATGCATTAACTTATTGTAATGGTAGTGAAAAGATAGTTTATTCAAATAATGAACTTAATAATATAATTAAAGAAACAGCTAATAAATTAAATATAAACTTGAAAAGTGGAAGAGTACATTCAACAGAAAGCTTTTATACAGAGTCTATAAATATGGAATCACTTACAAAAGAATATAGTTGTGATTGTGTAGAAATGGAAACATTTAGTTTATTTATAAATGCTAGTGTAAATAATAAAAAAGCTACATCACTATTAACAATAAGTGACTCATTTATAACTAAAGAAAGTTTATCTAGTGAAGAAAGAGAAACTAACTTTAATGAAATGATAAAACTAGCATTAGAAAGTACTCTAAATATAAAATAAATGAAGTATAAATGTATACTTCGTTTTTCTTTTAAAAATAATACTTTTAAATTTCAATAAATAGTTTATAATAATATATGAAGGAGAAAATGATGAACTATAAAAAAGAAATATATGACAATTATACATTACACTTAATCAAATCAGATAAATTTAAAACAGTTGATGTAAGTGTAAGACTAACTAAACCTTTTGATAAGAATGAGTTTGCATATCTAAAACTATTAGAAAAAATAATTAGATTTAATAGTACAAAAAAATATAAAGATATAACTGAAATAAGTAAAGAATTAGAAAGATTATATAATAGTAATTTAATGGTTAAAACATATGCTCAAAGTAAAAATATGATATTTGAATGTGGTATAACTATGGTTAATCCAAAATACACAGAATTAAATGTATATGATGGATTATTTAATTTATTTAAAGAAATACTATTTAATCAAAAAACAATAAATGAGAAATTTAATCAAGATTTATTTGAAATACAAAAAAGTAGTCTAATTAAAAATATACTTAATGTAAAAGATACTCCAGATGAATATGCATCATTATTATTTGAAGAAATATTCTTTAAAGGTACTGTATATGCAGAAAATAATTTAAAAAATATAAAATGTTATGAATCACTAACTAATGAAGAACTTTATAAAGTATATAAAAATATATTTATTTCAAATAAAATAGATGTAATAGTGATGGGTGATTTTGATGAAGAAATAATAAAGGATAAGGTAAATAATTTATTAAAAAACTTCAAGCAAAATGATAAAAGTATTAAAGATTTAATGATAAAAATAAAACCAAGAGAAGAAAAAGGATATACTAAAGAAATAGATACTAGTCAATCTAATCTTTTAATTGGATGTACTATAAATAATATAACTGACAAAGAAAGAGATTATGTGTTAGTACTTTATAATACTATATTAGGATGTATGAATAACTCAGTATTATTTGTTAATGTAAGAGAACTAAATAGTTTATGTTATCATATTGGTAGTATAATAAATAAATATACAGATACTATAATTATAGAATCAGGAATAAATGAAAAAAACTTTCAATTAGCATATTCTCTTATAGATAAATGTTTATTAGATATGACTGATGAAAGTGTAGTATCTCCACTTATAAAAAATGCAAAGAAAACACTTGAAATAGCATTTAATGATTTTTATGATAATAAATCTAAAATAATGAATTACTATTATATGAATGAATTTATTTATACTCCTAGTATTGAAGAAAGAAGAAAAAAAGTTAGTGAATGTACAGTTAAGGAAATAACTGAATTAGCTAGTAAAATCAAAATAAGAGATGTATTTTTACTAAAGGGGGTTAATAATGAAGAGAATTAACTATAATTATGATGAAGTAATTTATGAAGAAAAACTTGATAATGGTCTTAAAATATTATTATATCCTACAAATAAAACAAAGAATTTCTACATTACAGTATCAACTCATTTTGGAGCAGAAGTAATGAAATATAAGAAAAATGATAAAGTTTATGAAGTAACTAAAGGTAGTGCACATTTTCTTGAACATCGTGTAATGGACTTTACTAAAAATAAAAAAGCAATGGAAAAAATTAGTGAATATGGTTCATTAGTTAATGCTTATACAACATATAATGGTACTAACTATAATATATTTGGTAATGAAAAGATAATTGATAATATGACTATGTTATTTGATGCAGTATTTAAAGCAAAAATAAGAAAAGAAGATGTAGAAAAAGAAAGAGGTATAATCTTAGAAGAATATTATATGTATCATGATGATCCTTATTACTTATTACAAACTAAGTTAAATGAAAATACATTTAATAAAAGTTTTATAAAATATCCAGTACTCGGAACAACTAATGGTATAGAAACTGTAACAGATAAAGAATTAACAAGATTATATAATGATTTTTATACTTTAGATAATATGTTTATTGTTGTAGTTGGTAATTTTAATAAAGAAAGTGTACTTGATTTTATTAAAGAATATATAAGTAAATTAAAACCTACTAAATGTACTAGTAAAATTATAAAAGATAAAGAATCATTAAATATACCAACTCCTTATGAAGAAATAATAATGAATTTAAATGAACCAAAAGTAATAGTATCTTATAAATCTAATATACCTAAAAACATAAATATACATAAATATAAAATGATATTAGGTATGACACTTGGAGAAATGTTTGGTTCAACTGGAGAAGCTTTTCTTGAATTAAATGATAAAGGAATATCAAGATATAGTTATGAATTTGAAAAAGTAGATAATAATATAGTAATATATTTTAAAGCAAGTACTATAAATACTAAGGAATTTACTGAAATAATAGATAAATATATGGATAAATTATCTTTAAATAAAGATTCATTAGATAGAAAGAAAAAAAGAAGACTAAGTAATATGATACTTTTATTTGAAGATTTTATAGGTGTAGAAGATATGATAACAACAGATATGTTTACATATAATAAAATTATAACTAATAGAGAAAAAATACTTAAGAGTATAACTTTAATAGATGTTAAAGAATGTATATCTTCTATAGATTTAAATAATAAAAGTACATTAATAATAAAATAATATAAAAAGAAAGTAGTTTATAAACTGCTTTCTTTTTATGTGAATTTTTGATAAAATATTATTAGGAGGACTACTTAAAAGTATGGAAGAATATTTAAGTATCTTAAATGAAATAGAAAGTCATGGTTTTGTGGCTTATATAGTAGGTGGATTTGTAAGAGATAAATTACTTAAAAGAGAAAGTAAAGATGTTGATATAATAACTAATGCAACTCCTAAAGATTTATCTCATATATTTAATAATCTAGTAACATATGATGAATATGGAGCAGTAAAATTACAACTTAATAATAATTTTATAGATATAACTACATTTAGAATAGAATTATCTTATAAAAATGGTAAACCGGATGAAATCGTGTATACTAATAGTTTAGAAGAGGATATAAAAAGAAGAGACTTTACTATAAATACTATATGTATGAATAGTGATGGAGAGATAATAGATATATTAAATGGAGAAAATGATATAAATAATAAACTTATTAAAACTGTAAGAGATGCTAGTGTTGAATTTAAAGAAGATCCATCAAGACTTATAAGAGCTTTAAGATTTATGAGTATACTTGATTTTAAATTAGATCAAGATATAATAGATTTTATGGTAAAAAATAAAAGTGAATTTATGAATATAAATTCTAATAAAAAGAAAGAAGAATTAAATAAATTATTTTCTAGTAAAAAAGTAACTAGATTTATGGAATTTATTAAGAATTATGGATTAGAAGAATATATAGGTATAAAGTGTAATAACTATAAAGAAACATCTTATGTAATTGGAGCATGGAGTCAAATAGAAGTAAAAGATATTAATTTTACTAAAATAGAAAATGAACAAATAAATAAAGTAAAAAAACTTATAAATAAAGGTAAAATAACTAAAAAAGATATATATAATAATGGTATATATATATCTTTAATTGCGGGAGATATACTAGGTATTGATCCTTCTTTAATAAATCTAATATATACTAATTTACCTATAAATAATATAAATGATATAAAAATAAGTAGTGAAGAAATAATAGAAATATTAAATATAAAACCTGGTAAAAGAATAGGAATAACTCTAAAAATATTAGAAAACTTAATACTAGATGGTAAACTAGAAAATGATAATACTGCTATTAGAAATAAATTAAAAGAATTGAGATGATTTTATGAATGATATGAAAAAACTATTTAAAGAAAGAAGCTTTGTAATTAATCCTAATATATTAAAAAATATTAAAAACTTAAATATAACTTTAAATGAATTTCTACTAATATTATATTTTATAAATATAGATAATGTATTAGATATAGAAAATATAGAAAAATTAATAGGATTAAATCCAGAAGAGATATTAAATACTTATAGTGAATTAATAACTAAAGGATTAATAAATACTATAGTTACTAAAGAAGATGGTAAAGTAAATGAAAGTATTGATTTAGATATGTTTTATGATAAATTAATTATGTCTCAAAAAGAAGAGAAGAAAGAAAGTAAAGATATATTTGAATGTTTTGAAAATGAATTTGGTAGAAGTTTAAGTCCAATAGAATATGAAACAATAAATAATTGGATAAGTAATGGAGTGAGTGAAGATACTATTAAAAGTGCTTTAAAAGAGGCTGTAATTAATGGAGTTAGTAATTTAAGATATATAGATAAAATTATATATGAATGGACAAAGAAAGGTAATAAACCTAATATAGAAGAAGAATTTAAGCCTTTGTTTGATTACAATTGGTTAGATGATGAAGATTATGAAGAATAAAATTATATTAGATGGTTTAGATAATTTATTTCCTGATCCTAAATGTGAACTTGAATATAATAAAGATTATGAGTTATTACTTGCAACTATGTTAAGTGCGCAAACAACTGATAAAAGAGTTAATATGGTAACTAGAGTTTTGTTTAATAAATATGATACATTAGAAAAATTAAATGATTTAAGTGTATCAGAAATAGAAAATGAAATAAAGACAATAGGTATGTATAAACAAAAAGCAAAGTATTTTAAATCTATAGTTAGTGAAATAATTAAAATGGGTGGTTATGTTCCTAATGATAGAGATAGACTTTTAAAGTTAGATGGGGTAGGAAGAAAAACAATAAATGTAGTTTTATCTAATTTATATGATGAACCTTGTATAGCAGTAGATACACATGTAGAAAGAACTTCTAAAAGATTGGGATTAGCTGAATTAGATGATGATGTTCTAACTGTTGAAAAGAAACTAATGAAAGAATTTCCAAAAGATAAATGGAGTAGATTACATCATCAATTAGTATTGTTTGGAAGATATAAATGTAAAGCAAAGAATCCTGAGTGTATGGATTGTCCATTCAAAGAATTTTGTAAAGAAAATTAATCAAAGTAATTGAATAATATAAAATATTTTGGTAAAATTAAGACATAAAGTAAAAGGAGTAAGACAAAACTATGAGAATATTGGAAAACTCAAACTATAACAACAATTGTTTGTTATGGGGGGGGTAATTTATTAATTATCTCTCATAGTTTTTTCGTGAAATTAAATATATAG
>CAKORV010000032.1 GCA_934101625.1 uncultured Bacilli bacterium
ATATTTACTGCTGGTGTAGGAGAAAACTCTATATCAACTAGACGTGAAGTATTAGATGGACTAAGTGTATTAGGTGTTAAAGTTGATGAAGAAAGAAATAATGTAAGAGGAGTAGAAACTCTAATTACTAGTGATGATTCAACAATACCTGCATATATAGTACCTACTGATGAAGAATTGATGATAGCAAGAGATACATATAATTTATGTATATAGAAAAGAGAAGTTATGAATAAAGATAAGTTAAAGAGTATTTATAGTGAAATTAGAAAATTTAAAACTATATATATAGTAAGACATATTGGACCAGATCCTGATGCAGTAGCAAGTGAAGTTGCATTAAGAGATACAATTAAATTAACATTTCCTAGTAAAGAAGTATATTCTATAGGCGCTAGTGTTGCTAGATTTAAATATATTGGTAAGTTAGATAAAGTATCTAGTTTTGACTATGAAAACTCTTTAGTCATTACTCTTGATTTACCAAATATATCTAGAGTTGATGGTCTAAATTTAGAAAAGTTTAAGAATGTAATTAAAATTGATCATCATCCTTTTGTAGAGAAAATAGGATATTTAGAATATATAGATGAAAAAGCTACTAGTACATGTGAAATACTTTTAGATTTAGTTAATAATACTAAACTTAAGATGAATGAACATATTGCAAAGACTTTAATGATAGGTATTATAAGTGATTCTAATAGATTTTTGTTCTATCCTTCAGATGAGAAAATTTTATATAAAGTAGCTGATTTGGTAAAAAAATATAAATTAAATTTACAAGAAATTTATGATGAAATATATAAAAAGCCAATGAGTGAGTTGAGACTTATGGGATATATTGCATCAAATTTAAAAGTAACTAAGAATAAATTTGCATATATTATATTAGAAAATGATATAGTAAATAGTTTTAATGCAGATGCTTCTAGTGCATCTAATATGGTGAATGATTTTGGAAATATAGAAGAATTTATTGTATGGATGTTTGTAACTAAGGATGTTAAAAACGATTTATTTAAAGTTAATATTAGAAGTCGTGGACCAATTATAAATGAAGTTGCTGCTAAATATAATGGTGGTGGACATAAGTTTTCTAGTGGAGCGCGTATTAAAACAATGGAAGAATTAGAAATGCTTATAAATGATTTAGATAATACATGTAAAAAATATATTAAAGAAAAGGAAGTGTAATATGAAGTTTGATAATGTTGATTTAACTAATGTTGCCGTAAGAGTAAGTCAATATCCAACAGATAATAAACCTGAATTCTTAATTTTAGGAAGAAGTAATGTAGGTAAGAGTAGTTTTATTAATACGTTAGTTAATAGAAAAAATTTAGCAAGAACTAGTAGTAAACCTGGTAAAACTCAAACACTTAATTTTTATAATATAGATAATATTTGTTATTTAGTAGATGTACCTGGATATGGGTATGCTGCAGTCAGTAATAAGAAACAAGAGAAGTTTGGTTTAATGATTGAAGAATATATTATGAACAGACCTAATTTAAAGCATGTATTTTTATTAGTAGATTATAGACATAAACCTACTGAAAATGACTTAATGATGTATGATTTTTTGAAGTATTATAATTTACCTGTAACAGTAGTATGTACTAAGTATGATAAAATAAATAAAAGTGGTAGAGATAAACAGGATAAATTAATTAGTTCAACTATTGATATTGCTATGGGGGATGATATTATAAATTTCTCTAAAATTAGTAAAGTTGGTAGAGATAAAGTTATACAAATTATGGAAAGTTATTTAAATTAATATTTTAAAGGAGGTTTTGTTTTGAAAAATATAGGTGTATTTAAAGATTTTAATGATGGTAGTATTAAAAGTGTTTATGAAATAAAGGAAAATAATATAATAGAAATGACATTATTACAAAATAAAGAGTATGAAGATATAATATGTGTTCCTACTCATTATTTTTGTGATTTAGGCTGTAAAATGTGTAATTTACCTAGTAAAAATAGTTTACCTATTAAAACCAATGAGTTTATAACTGCGCTTATTGATAGTTTAAGAGTACAAAATACTGATAAAAAAAGAACTGATAAAAAGAAACTAGTAATCAAATTTAATGGAATAGGTGAGCCTTTATTGAATCTTAAATTAATTGAAGAAGTATTTAAATATGAGGATATTATTAAAGATAGTTTAGATTATGACTATATTAGTTATGAACTAAATACAATGGTTACTGATGTTAATTTATTAAAAGAACTAGAGAAAAGTGTTTTAGATAATAATGTTTTATTAAAAATAAACTTTAATTTATTAGCGTGTAATGATGAATTAAGAAAGAAATTATTACCAAAAGCAGTTTCTTCTATTGATGATATACTTGGTAAACTAGAAGAATATCAAAATAAATATGGGTATAATTCAGTAAATGTTTTATATTCATTTATAAATGGTATCAATGATAGTGATTTTGATTTAAATGATATGGTTAAACTATTAAAGAAATATAATTTGCCTATTAAGTTTGTATCTAATGATGAAGAAAAAGATGTTGATTGGATACAAGAACTATACAAGAATAATTGTAAATCAGAAATTATTATAGAGTCAGGTAAATCTATAGGAATAAATTATACAAAGTATTTTTATAATAGAGATAAAATGACTCAAGATGAGAAAGAAAGTTTTGATAAATGGAAAAATATTCATCAAATATTTGAAAGTCAAAGAAGAGATAATTTATCTTGGGATGAGTACTTTATGTGTGTTGCTAAATTAACAGCAATGAGAAGTAAAGATCCAAGTACTCAAGTAGGAGCAGTTATAGTAGGTAAAGATAATAGAATTTTATCAATAGGATATAATGGAAGTCCTAATGGATATAATGATGAGAGATTTCCTTGGAAAAGAGAAGGGAATAAATTATATACAAAGTATTTATTTGTAGTACATGCTGAAAGAAATGCTATATTAAATTATTTGGGAAATAGAAATGATTTTCAAGGTGCTAAAATATATGTTGATTTATTTCCATGCAATGAGTGTGCTAAAGAGATAATTCAATCTGGTATAAAAGAAGTAGTATATTTAAGTGATAAATATAAGGATACAGAAGAAACTATTGCTTCAAAAAGATTGTTTGATGTATGTGGAGTAAAATATAGACATTTTAGTACTGATAGAGAAATTACTTTAAAATTAAGTAAATAATTAGAGGGTTATCCTTCTTTTTGTTTGACTTTTTTTTATTCTATATTTATAATTATATTAGGATATGGAGTGATGGTAATGAAAGATATAAAAAAGGGTTTTACAATTAGTGAAGTTTTAGTAGTTATTGTTGTTATAGGAATAATACTTGCTATTTCTATTCCAAGTATTACGGCTATTAGAAAGAGATCTAATGAAAGATTATTAGATAGTAAAAAAGATATTATTTTAGTAGCGGCTAAACTATATGCTAAAGATAAAGGTCTTGATGGAGATAATTATGTTTATGTATATGAGTTAATTAATACAAGATATGTTGATTCTGAAGTTAAATTAAATAATGAAAATTGTAAAGGAGAACATTCAAGTAATGGATGTGTATTAAATCCTGTTGATAATAGTAGTCTTAATGAAGAAAAAATACTTATTAGATTGGTAAATGATAATTATATTTCTATATGGGATGGAGAAACGGGAGTATCTGGAGATAAAGATTTAGTAGAAACAGTTAAAGATAAATTAGGATGTACTGATGATATGGTAAATAATATGGAATGTGTATTCTGTTATAATAATTCTAGTTGTGATAATCCAGATAATTATTTATATTATAGTGGTATTATGTGGAGAGTACTTGGTGTTTATAATATTAATGGAGAACAAGTTGCTAAAATGGTAACTGATGATACAGTAGTATGGGAAGCAGATGTTTAATATCTGCTTTTTTTATTTAGTCTTTATAATACATAAAAAAAATCTCATTTCTGAGATTAATTATTTAACTTGGTGACCGGTACGGGATTTGAACCCGTGAATGCACGCGTGAAAGGCGTGTGTGTTAACCATTTCACCAACCGGCCATTAATATGGTGGGCCTGGATGGACTTGAACCATCGACCTTGCGCTTATCAGACGCACGCTCTAACCAACTGAGCTACAAGCCCGTTTTGTCATAAGACCTTCTTAATTTTATAATATTTTTTATAATAATGCAAGTAAAATTTTAAAAAAATGTATAAAAATGATAAAAAAATTGTAAAAATGTGTATTTTATAGTAAAATTATTGTGGAAGAGTGATTATATGAGAAGTGTTTATATACATATACCTTTTTGTTCTAGTATATGTAGTTATTGTGATTTTTGTAAATTTTTACATAATGATGTATGGGCAAGTGAATACCTAAAACATTTAGAAAAAGAAATAAATAAGTATTATGATGAAGATGAAGTTAAAACTATATATATAGGTGGAGGAACCCCTAGTACACTTAATATACCTAATTTAAATAAACTAATGGAAATTACTAAAATATTTAAAAGAAAAGATAACATAGAATTTACATTTGAAATGAATGTAAATGATATAACAGAAGAAAAACTAGTTATTCTAAAGAATAATGGAGTAAATAGAATTAGTATAGGAGTAGAGAGTTTTGATAAAAATAATCTTTTATTTTTAAATAGAAAACATAATAAGAAAGAAATATTTAATAATATTAACTTAGTAAAAAAATACTTTAATAATATTAATGTTGATCTTATATATGCACTTCCAATAGAAACATTAAGTGTTTTAAAAAGTGATATAAATAATATACTTAAATTAGATGTAAATCATATAAGTACTTATAGTCTTATAATTGAAAATAATACAGTACTAGCAGTTAAAAACATAAAACCTATAGATGAAGATAAAGATGCTAAAATGTATAAATACATAGTTAAAAAATTAAAAAGTAAAGGTTATAATCACTATGAAGTTAGTAACTTTGCTAAACCAGGGTATGAAAGTAAACATAATTTAGGGTATTGGAACAATACTGAATACTATGGATTTGGTTTAGGTAGTCATGGATTTATCAGTGAATTAAGATACGAAAACACTAGAAGTTTTAACGAATATCTAGCTGATAAATATAGACTTAATGAACTTGTTATGTCAAAAAAAGAAGATATGGAAAATCATGTAATGTTAGGACTTAGAAAATTAGAAGGAATAGATGTAAAAGAATTCTTTGATAAATATAATGAAAATATTCAAGATGTATTTAATATAAAGCCCTTACTAAAAGAAGGATTACTTAAAACTAATAAAACTAATATATATATTCCAGAAAATAAAATATACATAATGAATTACATATTAAATAAAATATTAAATTAGTCAATTTATTTATGAAACTTATGTGAAAAAGTATGTAATAAGTTGACTTTTTAAATTTATGAAAGTAGTATTATTTGGGAGGAGAAAGTAACATGAAAGAAATATTAAAAACAATAGGTAAATATAAATTACAAATCTTATGTATTTTAATACTTTTATTTGCGCAGGCATATACAGAATTAGAATTACCTAGTTATACTAGTAAAATAGTGGATACTGGTATACAAAGTGGAGGTATAGAAAGTATTGTACCTGAAGTATTAAGTGAAAAAGATTATAATTTAATAACTAATATGCTTGATAATAAAGAAAAGAATATTTTAGAAGATAGTTATGATTTAATAGATGGAAAATATAAATTAATAAGAGAAAATAAAGATTTAGAGAGTATTTTATTGTATCCTATATCTATAGTGGCTAACATAGATAAATTTAATGGTGTACCAACAAAAGAAGTGGTAAATTCATTAAAAGAACAATATGAAGGTAATGAGAGTTTCATTGAACAAAGTGATATAAACTATATAAAAAATACTTATAAAGAATTAGGTATAGATGTAGAAGAAAAACAAATGAATTATATATATTCTACAGGTGGAAAAATGCTAATTGTAGCATTAATATCTATGGGAGCAACAATACTTAGTGTTTATTTATCTAGTAAATTATCTGCATTCATTGGTAAAGATTTAAGAAATAAAGTTATGAAGAAGATAATGACATTTGAAACTGAAGAATTAAATAAATTTAGTACTAGTAGTTTAATAACAAGATGTACTAATGATATAGTACAAATACAAACTTTAATAATGATGTTATTTAGAATAATAATCTTTGCTCCAATAATGGGAATAGGTGCGATTACTAAAGTAAGTGGTAGTCCTATATCTTGGGTTGTAATAGTATCTGTATGTGCGGTATTACTTCTTATGTTAGTGTTGTTCCTTGTAGTTGTACCTAAATTTAAAAAAATGCAAGATTTATTAGATAGAATGAACTTAGTATTTAAAGAAATTTTAGAAGGTATACCAGTAATAAGAGCATTTGCTAATGAAAAATATGAAGAAAAAAGATTTGAAAAAGCTAATGATGATATAACTAAAAATGGTTTATTTATACATAAAGCTATGGCAATAATGGAACCTACTTTAACACTTATGATGAATAGTGTAAGTATATTAATTGTATGGGTAAGTGCTAATAAAATAGATATGGGTACTATGCAAGTTGGTTCTATGATAGCGTTTATAACATATACTATGCAAATTATAATGTCATTTTTAATGGTATCTATGGTACTTATAATGCTTCCAAGAGCAACCATTTCTCTTAGAAGAGTTAGTGAAGTATTAAATACTGAATCTAAAATAAAAGATAAAGAAAAAACTTTAAAACTTGGAGAAAAGAATGAAGTAGAATTTAGAGATGTATACTTTAGATATCCTGATGCTACAGAAGATGTACTAAGAAATATTAACTTTAAGGCGACTGAAGGAACAACTACAGCATTTATAGGTAGTACTGGTAGTGGTAAATCTACATTAATTAATTTAATACCTAGATTCTATGATGTTACTAGTGGTGAAATTCTAGTAAATGGTAGAAATATAAAAGATGTTAAATTAAAAGATTTAAGAGAATTAATTGGATACGTTCCACAAAAAGGTAATTTATTTAGTGGTACTATATTATCTAATATAACATTTGGACTTAATAAACCTGATAGAGAAAAAGCACTTGCTTCAGCTAAAATAAGCCAAGCATTAGAATTTATTAATGAAGATAAAGATGGACTTGATAGAGAAATAAGTCAAGGTGGTACTAATGTAAGTGGTGGTCAAAGACAAAGACTATCTATTGCAAGAGCAATTTGTAAAGATCCTAAAATATATGTATTTGATGATTCATTTTCAGCACTAGACTATAAAACTGATGCAGAACTTAGAAAAGAACTAAATAAAATAACTAAAGATAAAATAGTATTTGTAGTGGCGCAAAGAATTAGTTCTGTAATGCATGCTGATAATATAATAGTTTTAGATAATGGTGAAATAGTAGGAATGGGTACTCATGAAGAGTTACTTAAATCTTGTCCTATATATAAAGAAATAAAAATAAGTCAATTAGGAGGTGAATAAAATGCCAAGACCACAAAATACAGATAAAGCAAAAGACTTTAAAGGTACAATGAAAACATTAATAAAAAGTTTAAAGCCTTACTATGTACATATAATAGTTATAACAATATTATCAATATTAGGTACTTTATTCACTATAGTTGGACCTAAAATATTAGGTAATGCCACTACTGAATTATATAGTGGAATAATAAAAAAAATACAAGGGATAGGTGGAATAGATTTCACTAAATTACATAAAATACTTTTAACAATATTAATCCTTTATATAATAAGTGCATTATTCAATTATTTACAAGGTATTATAATGGCAAAAATAAGTCAAAAATATGCCAAAGATTTAAGAAGTAAAGTAGATAAAAAAGTAAATAAATTACCACTTAAATACTTTGATAAAAAGACTCATGGTGAAGTATTATCTTTAGTAACTAATGATATAGATACAATAAGTATGAATTTAAATAGAAGTGCTACTGAATTAATAACTTGTATAGTTATGGTAATAGGGATACTTATAATGATGTTTTCTATTAACTTTACTATGACAATTGTTACTTTAGTAATACTACCAATATCTTTAATAATAACTAGTACCATAATGAAGAAGAGTCAACATCACTTTGTTAATCAACAAGATAGATTAGCTATTGTTAATGGTAAAGTAGAAGAAATGTTGAGTGGACAAAACATAATAAAATCATTTAATGCAGAAAATAAAATGATGAAAGATTTTGAAGAAAGTACTAATGAGTTATGTGAATCAGCTTGGAAAAGTAATTTCCTAGGTGGACTTATGCATCCAATTATGAAATTAGTTGGTAATTTAGGTTATGTAGTTGTTGCTATAATGGGTGGAATATATGTTATTGAAGGAAAAATAACAGTTGGTAATATACAATCATTCATAACATATACTAAGAATTTTACTAATCCAATTGCAAATCTAGCAAGTATAATGACTGAATTACAAGGTATGGTCGCAGCTTGTGAAAGAGTATTTGAATTTTTAAATGAAAAAGAAGAAGAACCTATTAAAAATAAAGTAGAACTTAAAAATGTAAGAGGAAATGTAGTATTTAAAAATGTTACTTTTGGATATGATGATGATAAAATAATTATAAATAACTTTAGTATTCATGTTACCAGTGGTAAAAAGATAGCAATAGTGGGACCTACTGGAGCAGGTAAAACAACTTTAGTAAAATTACTTATGAGATTCTATGACACCAATAGTGGTGAAATACTAGTTGATGGTGTTAACATAAAAAATGTTGATAGAGGAGAATTAAGAAAACAATTTGGTATGGTACTTCAAGATACATGGCTATTTAGTGGTACAATAATGGAAAACTTAAGATATGGAAGATTAGACGCTACAGATAGGGAAGTAATAGATGCAGCAAAAATGGCACACGTACATCACTTTATTCAAACTTTACCCGACGGATATAACATGATTTTAAATGAAGATACAGACAACATAAGTGGTGGTCAAAAACAATTACTTACTATCGCAAGAGCAATACTTGCTAATCCTAAAATACTAATACTTGATGAAGCAACCAGTAGTGTAGATACAAGAACAGAAATATTAATACAAAAAGCAATGGATGAACTAATGAAAAATAAAACATCATTCATTATTGCACATAGATTATCTACAATTAAAAATGCTGATTTAATACTTGTATTAAAAGATGGAGATATTGTAGAAAAAGGTACTCATGATGAATTACTTAAAAAGAATGGATTCTATAGTACACTTTATAATAGTCAATTTGAAGAAATTTAAGAAAGTACTTGAATAGAACTAATTAATTTGATAAAATT
The DNA here is from genome assembly GCA_934101625.1 of uncultured Bacilli bacterium. Taxonomy (GTDB): domain Bacteria; phylum Bacillota_I; class Bacilli_A; order RF39; family UBA660; genus CAKOLN01. Next base: position 9,327 of record CAKORV010000032.1, read on the forward strand.
AAAACATAAAATAAAAGAGGAGTAAGACAAAACTATGAGAATATTGAAAAACTCAAACTGTAACAACAATTGTTTGTTATGTGGGGGGGGTAATTTATTAGTTATCTCTCATAGTTTTTTCGTGAAATTAAATATATAGGCACAAGTCTATATATTTTTTTGGTGGTGAAAGAAATGAAAAATAAAAAATATATTGTGTATTTGATAGTAAGTATATTAGTATTAACTATTGGAGTAAGTTATGCATACTTTAAAGCAAGAGTGAGTGGTGAAGGTAAAAGTATAAGTTTAAGAAGTAAAGGAATATATGTGTTATATTCGGGTGATGCAAC
>CAKORV010000033.1 GCA_934101625.1 uncultured Bacilli bacterium
GATCCAAACCTATTTACAGCAAGTGTAGTAGTAATAAATGGAAGTAGTGATACAAATAGTAAAGAAGTATATAAAGGTAATGATGTGACATTCACAATAACACCAAATGAAGGTTATACATTAGAAGACGCTAGTATAAGTTGTTCAAATGGAACACTTTCAAATAATCTCTTAACAATATCAAATGTACAAAGTGATGTAACTTGTACAATAACATTAAATTCTGCATTACCAACACTAGCCCAAGCAATGTTAAGAGATAATCCAACAATAAAAGAAAGAACAGACTTTAGTGTAACAAATACAGAAACTACTACTGGAACATTATATAAAACTAATAAAACAGAAGATGGCAGTGATGTATATTATTATTCAGGTAATACAACAAATAACTGGGTATATTTTGGAGGATTTTACTGGAGAATAATTCGTACTAATGAAGATGGAAGTGTAAGAATTTTGTATTCTGGAACAAGCCATAACACAACTTCAGCTGATATAGGTGATGAAAATTTTAATTCAAATTATATGGATCCACTAAAAGCAGGTTATATGTATGGAACAAGTGGATCTTTATCAAAAGCCAGAACAAACAATAATAGTAGTGCAATAAAATCAAAAATTGATAAATGGTATCAAAGTAATTTATTAGAAAAATATGATAAATATATAAGTAAAACTGCAATATATTGTAACGATAGAAGTGTAGGAAGTGGTTCGTATACATCAGATTCTGGAATTTTTAATTTTGGTGCATTTGTTAGATTGTCTACAAATAAGACACCAACATATAAGTGTGGGGGAGATGGTAATAGCGGACTGTTTGAAAGCACTCAAGCAATAGAGGATAAATTTAGTGCAAGTACTAGTAGTGGAGGAAATGGACAACTTGCTTATTCAATCGCACTTATGACTGCTGATGAGGCATCCTTTGCTGGTGGAATATATGCTGTATCAGGCTTATCAGCCACAGATAGCTCTTCGTGGATTTATGTTAATAGTTCCAACAAATCTATAACAAAATCTTCATCATGGTGGTTGATGTCTCCCAGTAATTCTAGAATGAAAATGGCAAATGTTTTTTGCATTATGTATCCACTATCAGAAAGTCTTAATGAGCCTTATATAGGTAGTCAACTCGTAGATACTAATTCTACTGGTTTAGCTGTTCGTCCAGTCATCTCATTATCTTCATGTGTTAAAGTGTCAGGTATTGGAACCCCAGAAAGTCCATATGAAATAGATAAAAATAGTTGTAACTAACTAAATATAATGCAACAACAATTAAGAATTTGTTGTTGTATTTATTTTTTTCTTTTTAATTTTAAAAAAGTATTATATAATATTAACGGAGGATATGATATGAGTAAAATATATGTTAATCAAAAAGAAGTAAGACCTTCTAGTAGAAAAGATGATCTAGTAGTATTTATATTAGAATTATTTGTAAGTGCTTTGACTCTTATGTTAGCATCTTCTATATTTAAAGGATTTTATGTAGAAAATATAGTTTATGCTATGATAACAAGTTTAGTTATAAGTATGTTAAATGTGTTTATTAAACCAATTTTAATTTATTTAACGCTGCCAGTAACAGTAATGAGTTTAGGACTTTTATATCCAATAGTTAACGTAATAATATTAAAACTTGCTAGTCTAATAATGGGTAGTTCATTTGTAGTTGAAGGATGGATATTACCATTTTTTATAGCTATATTTATTAGTGCAGTGACTAAATTATTAGAAAAACTAATAGTTGATGGATATAGGAGATGATGAAATGAATCCAATAGCATTTACAATTTTTAACTATGATGTCAAGTGGTATAGTGTACTTATATTAAGTGGAATACTAATAAGTTATTTATTTATAAATCATGAAAGTAGTAAATTTGGCATCTCAAAAGACTTTATAACAAATCTATTATTTTGGACTATAATATTTGGAATACTTGGAGCAAGACTTTATTATTGTATTTTTAATTGGAGTTATTATAGTAAACATATAAGTGAAATATTTAAAATATGGGAAGGTGGCCTTGCTATACATGGTGGTATAATCGTGGGTGGATTAACACTAATACTATATTGTAAAAAATATAAAGTTTCATCATTAAGACTACTTGATATAGTTGCGCCTTGTCTTTTATTTAGCCAAGCACTTGGTAGATGGGGTAACTTCTTTAATCAAGAAGCCTATGGAGTGGCAACAACATTACAAAAATTACAAAGTATAAAAATAGTACCAGATTTTGTAATATATGGAATGTACATAGATGGAGTATACTATACACCGACATTCTATTATGAATCTCTTTGGTGTCTACTTGGAGTAATCATAATAATAATAGTTAGACATTTGAAATATACAAGAATAGGATTTCAAGCATCTATATACTTAATGTGGTATAGTATAGGAAGATTTGTTATAGAAGGATATAGAACAGATTCACTAATGTTAGGTTACTTTAAAGCAGCTCAAGTAGTTAGTGTAATACTATTTATAGTAGGACTTGTAATCTTCTTATTGCAACTTAGAAAACCAAAACTAGAAGATATGTATAATTCAGGAGAAAAAATAGAAGTAGTACATTTTTAAGGAGGAAAAATATATGTATGATGTAATAATAGTAGGTATGGGACCAGGTGGAATGAGTGCGGGAGTTTATGCTAAAAGAAGTGGATTAAAAACTTTAATACTAGAAAAAAAAGCACCAGGAGGATTAATAAACATAACTAATTTAGTTGATAACTATTTAGGTTTTGATAACATTACTGGACCAGAACTATCTTATAAAATGTTTGAACATTGTAAAAACAATGGAGTAGAATATAAAATAGAAGAAGTAACTAAAATAAAAAGAGAAAAAGATAGATTCTTAATCAAAACTAATAAATCAAATTATGAATCTAAAACAGTTATTCTAGCAGGTGGTAGACAACCTAAAAAAATTGATTTAGAAGATAAATTAAAAAATCTTAACATAAGTAGATGTTCAGTATGCGATGCACCTTTATATAAAAATAAAGTAGTATTATGTATAGGTGGAGGAAATTCTGCTTTTGAAGAAGGAATATATCTAAGTGACTTTGCTAGTAAGCTATATATAGTAACTAGAAATGAAGTGAAAGCTGATGATGAGTTAGTAGAAGAAGCAAAGAAAAGAGATAATATAGAAATATATGAACATGAATCACTTGTTGATATAGAAGAGTTAGATAATCAATACAAATTAAAATTTACTAATAAAGAATTTATAGTAGATGGTATATTTAGTTACATTGGTTATCAACCAAGTACAGAATATTTAAGTAATCTAAATATATTAACAGATACAGGCTACATTGAAACTGATGGAGTTAAAACTGTAATACCAGGCTTATATGCATGTGGTGATATAATAAAAAAAGAATTATATCAAATCATAACTGCATGTGGTGAAGGAGCAGAAGCCGCAACATTAGCAAAAAAATATATTGAAAGTATAGAAGAAAACTAGTTTTCCTAGTTTTTTTTTAGTATAATTAATTCATTAGGAGTTGATTAAATGCAAGTATATGGTAAAAATGTTGCTAGAGAAATATTAAATAGTAATTATAATATAAAAAATATATATTTAGTTGATAATTTTAATAATGAAGAACTTATAAATTTAATAAATAAAAAACATATTAAACCTATCATTAAAACTAATAGGGAAATGGATAAGATGACTAAAGAATTACATCAAGGAATAATAATTGAATTAGAAGATTATAAGTATCATACATTTGATGAAATAAAAAATGATATAAATAGTAATTTTATAGTTATATTAGATCATATAGAAGATCCTAGAAACTTTGGTGCTATAATAAGAACTAGTGAATGTGCAGGAGTAGATTATATAATAATACCTAATAAAAGAAGTGTTGAAATAACACCAATAGTGATGAAAACAAGTAGTGGAGCTTTAACTAATATGAAAATAGTAGAAGTAAGTAATTTAAGAAATACTATTGATAGACTAAAAGAATTAAATTATTGGGTAATTGGAACAGATGCTAATGGTACTAACTATACTGATATAGACTATAATGGAAAAGTTGCTTTAGTTATAGGTAGTGAAGGTAATGGTTTAAAAGAAATAGTAAGAAGAAGTTGTGATGTAATCGCAAGTATTCCACTTAAAGGTAAAGTAAACAGTTTAAATGCCTCTGTAGCCGCAGGTATAATGATATATGAAGTAGTTAAATCGAGGTAAATATGAAAGATGAAGAATTATTAGAACTAATAAAACAAAATGATGAATATGCACTAGATAAATTAATTGAAAATTATAAACCATGTATAAAAGGTAAATTAATTAAATATAAAAGAGATTCAAGTTTAATAGGACTAGATGTAAAAGATTTATATCAAGAAGGATTAATAGGTATTTTTGAAGCAATTAGAACATATGATCAACAAAAAGATGCAAGTTTTAAAACATATGCAAATATATTAATAGATAGAAAAATGTTGGATTTAATAAAAGCAAATAAAAGATTAAAACATCAAACATTAAATAATGCTATATCTTTAGAAAGTATGTTAGATGATGATGGAGATAGAAACTTATATGATAAAATTGAAATAGATGATACTAATCAACTAAATAAATTAATAAGTGAAGAAGATAGAACATTATTAAAAAATAGTTTAACTGAATTTGAACTAAAAGTATTTGAATTAAAATATGAAGGTAAATCTAATAAAGAAATAAGTATAATATTAGAAAAAAATATAAAAAGTATTGAAAATACATTACAAAGAATAAAGTTGAAATTTAAAGAAATAGTTAATGAAGATTAAATAAGAACACTATATAAAAGTGTTCTTTTAGTTTCTGATATTATGTACATAAGTGATATACTCTTGAGACATTTTCCAAAGTTATTACTTAAATATTGTCATAAATCTATTATATAAATGTGAAAAAATCGTATAAACTATTGATTTTTTGTAAAAAAGATGTATAATATCCTTCACAAATGCAAAAAAATATAATATAATTATATTAAGATTAGGAGGATAAAGATGTTAATTGGATTTAAAGTAAAAAACTATAGATCATTTAAAGAATTGCAACATTTCTCAATGCTTTCTGGTAAAGTTAGGAATAATGAAAATCATGTCGTTGAGTGTTGTAAGAAAAAAATATTGAAGTTTTCAGGAGTTTTTGGAGCTAATGGATCTGGTAAATCAAATTTAATTTTAGCAATTGGATTAGCACAAAGTATAATAATTGATGGTATTACGACAATTATAAACAATCAATATTTTAGAGGAACAGATTCTAATGAAAAAGAAAGTTCATATTTTGAATTTGAACTTGCATTAAATGAAAAATTATATTCATATGGTTTTGAAGTAAACATATCTAGACAAGAAATAATATCTGAATGGTTAATCGATATGACTAAACCAACAGAAAAAATAATATTTGAAAGAGATGTAAAACACGGTAAGTATAGCCCTTTAAAAACAAAAAATAATTACTTTGATGTGTGCTTAGCTGAAATGAAAAATAATAATAAAGATTTATTTATTAATGAAATGGCTAGAAGAATTTCTATGTCAAATAATAGAGATGAATTTTTTAATGATATTAGAGCAGTATTTAAATTCTTAATATTTGATATGTATGTTATAAGACCAACGTCACATAAATTTTTAGATATCGATTATATTAAGAAAAAAGATAAAATTTTAAAAATTTTAAAAGCATTAGATATTAATATAACAGATATTGTTGCTGATCCATGTGATATAAAAAATGTTCAAACTAAATTACCTCCAATGGAATTTGCAACGATAATGAATAAATTTGAAGAATCATACAAAATTGATCCTCATACAAGAGCAACAATAAGAATTGAAAACGATCTGTATGTATTAGAAAAAAATAGTAGTGGGGAAATATTAGTTCAAAGTTTGAATTTTATTCATGATAATTGCGAAAGCAAATTTGGAGCATACGATGAATCAGATGGAACAATTAGAATTTTAGAATTAGTTGATATTATGCTTACTGAGAATAAATTGTTTTTAATAGATGAATTAGATAGTAGCTTGCATCCAATTCTTGTTGGAGGTTTATTAAAAATATTTTTGAAAGCAAATAATACAAATCAATTAATTATAACAACACATGAATTGAAGACTCTAGATTTTGATTTGGTAAGAAGAGATGAAATTTGGTTTGCAGAAAAAAATGAAAAAGGCGAAAGTAGAATATATTCGTTGGAAGAATTTAAAGATGTAGCTCGTTTTGATAGGAAAATCGATAAAGCTTATTTAGAAGGAAGATTTGGTGCAATAGCCAATATAGATACTGATTATGAGAATTAAAGAGCCGTTTGCAATTGAGAGAACATCTGAAGTAAGCGAATATAGAAAGAAATATTTTATTGTATCAGAAGGGGCAGCAACAGAGCCAAAATATTTTGAAAAACTAAATGAATCTTTAATAAAAGAAAATGTAATGATTATCAATATTTTGAGAGATTATGCTAATCAAGGACATAGTAATCCAACTCATGTAATAAAGTTATTACAAACGTTTATTGATAATTCAGATAATGAAGTAACTATTGGCGAATTGAAAAATAAATTGTCTAATTGGGATCATGAAAATCCTAATATAATAGATCTTAAAACTGCATTTTTAAAATTAGATGAAATATATAAAAAAGATGATTATAGAATTCAATATAAGGATTTAGATTCCGTGTTTATGAGTTTATTTAAAAATGAAGCATATGAAGATATGGCAAGTAACTTTGAAAAATATTTTGCTGCACAAGATGTGACATATTCTTCAAATACTGATTCTTTAAATATGGTTATTGATAGGGATAAAGACAGCTTTACAGAAAAACAATATGACAGTGTAGTAGATTTTTGTGAGAAAAACAATGTTAATTTATATATAAGTAATCCGAATTTTGAATTATGGTTGTTTATGCATTTTGATGAATTTGATGCTGAAAATAAAGATGATTTGTTAATAAATAAAAAAATGAACAATTCAGGAAGAAGATATATAGAAAAAAGACTTCATGATGTTTGTGGTTACAGAAAGAATAAACTTATATTTGATGCATTTGAACCAGGAATTAGAAATGCAATAAAAAGAGAAAAAAAGTTTACCGAAGATATTTCACAAATCAAAAATGAGTTAGGAACTAATGTTGGTTTACTAGTTGAAAGAATGATAGAAGAAAAATAACTTAGTCATTTTCTAAGTTATCTATAAAAGAAATAACAGAGTCGAGGAAAGTACTAAACATATGTGAATATGTATTTAGTGTTTCCTTGATTTTTGTATACTCCAAAATATTTGGTAAATAATGTAACATCAGTATTGTAAAATAAAACCATTCTATAAAAATATAAGTATAAAAGAATAATATCGTGCAATTTAAAAAAGGTTAGTAAATATAATGTGTTATTTAATGCTTTAATAAAAAATAGTGACAAAATCTTGTTTTAAAAAGTATTGTTTACTATTTAAAAATTATTTCATATTTTAACCTGTTTTAGCTTGTATAATAATTGACAATTATAAGTTGAAATAGTAAAATTAAGTTATAAGGTAGGAGTGTGTACTATGAGAAATTAGACTCTTTTAAGAATACAAAAATAAAGATAATTTTTTATAGTTTTTAATATTTAAAATTAGAATAATAAGGTGTGATATTATGAAAAAATATATAGGTATATTTATAAGTGTTTTACTAATAGGAGTATTACCTATAATAATTAGTTTAAATAAAAAGGAAGATACAATTAGTAAATTAGAAACAAGTGGAATGATAAGTTATACTATAGATGGAAATACTGCCACTGAGAAGCCTACTAAAGGTAGTGGATATGTAGTAAAAAGCATTACTTGTAAAAATGGTAGTAATTTAGTATGGGATAATGATAATTGGAAAGTAGAAATAGGGACTTTAGAAAACTATGAAAATTGTAAAATAGATTTTACTAAAGATTTATCAAGTACAGGTAAAAGAGTTACTTTAACTACAGGAAGTACAGAAACATTTACTACAACATATAGTGGTCCAAAAAAATATGAATATAATGGTACCGATGGTACAGATGGAAGTGTTCAAACATTTACTGCACCAGCAACAGGAGAATATACAATTGAAGCATGGGGTGGACAAGGTGGAGAAGGATATCTTGCAAGTGGTAATCAAGCAGGTGGTTTAGGAGGATATTCTAAAGGAACAATAAGTTTAACTAAAGGAGAAGTACTATATATTTATGTTGGTGGAAAAGGACAGAATGGTTCAAGCGAAGCAGTTACTAAAACAGGTGGATACAATGGTGGAGGTAACACATCAACAAAAGGAAAAGGTGGTGCCGGAGGAGGTGCTACTCATATTGCGACTGCAGAAGGATTACTTAATGCGATGTCTTCAACAGCTAATAAAGCAAAAATACTATTAGTCGCAGCTGGAGGAGGCGGAAGTGCTGGATATGAAGGATATGTAGGTGGAGCCGGAGGAGGTACAACTGGTGAAGCATCTACTGGTTACTCAACATCATATACAGCAAAAGGTGGAACTCAATCTGCTGGAGGTGCAGCAGGTGGTTACACTAACTACAAAGGATCTGCCGGAGCATTTGGTAAAGGCGGTAATACAAATACAAACACAACTTATCCATACTCTGGTGCCGGAGGTGCTGGATACTATGGTGGTGGCGGTGGAGGATATCGTTCATCATCAAGTTATTATTACTATGGTGTATCAGGTGGTGGAGGAGGAAGTGGATTTGTTGCCACAACATTAACAAATACATCAACATCAACACAATCAGAACATACTGGTAATGGACAAGTAATATTTACTTATACAGTAAATGAAGATGAAACAGTAACACCGACAGAAGTTGAATATGTAATGGATTCAACAAGTAAAACATCAAGTAATGGAGAAGTAGAATTTTATTTAAAAGATAATGCAAAAATATACAAAGTAACAGGATGCGATGCAACAGTTGAAGAAAATAAAATAATAGTTAAAAATGTAACAAGTAATCAAACTTGTATAGTAACAGCAAAAGGACCAAAAATAGTAGAAGGAAGTCTTGCTTCTAAAATGTTAGAAGATAACACAACTATAAGTGAAAGAACATCATTCGCATCAACACTTGCGACAGATACAACAGGAACAATATATCAAACAGACAAAAGCGAAAATAATACAATGATATATTACTATGCAGGAAAAACTACAAATAACTGGGTAAAATTTGGGCAAAGTCATATTTATCAAGGTCAAAGATCTTCAACAAATACATCAACAAAAGATTATGATACTATGGAAGCATGTACAAGTGCAACATCATATAACTATAATTGTACAGAAGTAAAAAGTGATTTATATTGGAGAATAATAAGAACAAATGAAGATGGAAGT
>CAKORV010000034.1 GCA_934101625.1 uncultured Bacilli bacterium
CTATGTATATATTATATACTTCATTATTACTTCCTTGATTTTCTACTGTAAATTCTTTTGTTACACTCCATCCTGGGGTTATACTTTCACTAGCTAAGGTTCCATCACCTGAATATAACATATATATTCCTTTACTTCTTAAACTTATACTTTTACCATCACCATTTACTCTTGCTTTAAAGTATGCATAACTTACTCCAATAGTTAATACTAATATACTTACTACCAAATACATAATATATTTTTTATTTTTCATTTCTTTCACCACCATAAAAAATCTATAGACTTGTGCCTATGAACTTAATTTCACAAAAAAACTATGAGAGATAATTAATAAATTACCCCCCCCATAACAAACAATTGTTGTTACAGTTTGAGTTTTTCAATATTCTCATAGTTTTGTCTTACTCCTTTTTACTTTATGTCTTAATTTTATCATTTATATTTTATCTTATCAAGAGCATTTTTGTACATTTTAATTTACAAAAGTGGTTTTAAATATTCCCCTGTATAACTTTCTTTTACTTTGCATATTTGTTCTGGAGTACCAGTGGCTACTATATTTCCTCCCAAGTCTCCACCTTCTGGACCTAAGTCAATTATATAGTCAGCTACTTTTATTATATCTAGGTTATGTTCAATAACTATTACTGTATCTCCGTTATCAACTATTCTGTTTAATATTTCTAATAATTTCTTTATATCATCAGTATGTAATCCAGTTGAAGGTTCATCTAATATGTATACACTTTTTCCAGTAGGTTTCTTTTGTAATTCTTTAGCTAATTTTACACGACCTGCTTCACCACCAGACAATGTTACTGCATTTTGTCCTAGTTTTACATAACCTAAACCTACATCATGCATTGTATCAAGTATTCTTTTAACTTTCGGAACACTTTCAAATATATCTCTTGCTTCATCAACTCTTAAATCTAGTACATCTGCGATATTAAGACCTTTAAATTTTACATTTAACGTTTCTTTATTATATCTTTTACCATGACATACATCACATGGAACATATACATCTGGTAAGAAATGCATTTCTATTTTTTTAACTCCATCACCATTACAAGCTTCACATCTACCACCTTTTACATTAAATGAGAATCTTGATTTATCATATCCTCTTATTTTTGCTTCTTTAGTTTCTGTAAATACATCTCTAATAAGGTCAAATACACCTACATAAGTAGCAGGATTACTTCTTGGAGTTCTACCAATTGGATCTTGACTTATAAATACTACTTTATCTACATCATCTATTCCTTTGATTGATTTATAAATACCAGGTTTATCTTTGCTTTTATATATAGTTGATGCTAGTTTTTTATATAAGATTTCATTTACTAAACTAGATTTACCACTTCCACTTACACCAGTTACTACTGTAAGAGTACCCTTAGGAAATTTAACATTTATATTTTTTAAGTTATGTTCTTTAGCACCTTTTATTTCTATATATTTTCCATTACCTTTTCTTCTCTTTTTTGGTACTTCTATTTTTAATTTACCACTTAGATATTTACCAGTTAATGAATTTTCATTTTTCATTACTTCTTCAGGTGTACCTTTGGCTACAACATAACCACCTTCACTACCTGCGACTGGTCCAATATCAATTAAGTAATCACTCGCTAGCATTGTATCAATATCATGTTCTACTACTATTAAGGTATTTCCTAAATCTCTCATTTCTTTTAATGAATTAATTAGTTTATTATTATCTCTTTGATGTAATCCTATACTTGGTTCATCTAATACATATAGTATTCCTGATAATTTACTACCTATTTGAGTAGCAAGTCTTATTCTTTGACTTTCTCCACCTGATAAGGTACCTGCACTTCTACTTAATGTTAAATAATCTAATCCTACATTTTGTAAGAACTCTAGTCTTTCATTTATTTCTTTAAGTATTAAGTGAGAAATTTCTTCTTCTGTTTTATTAAGTTTCAACTTCTTAAAGAATTCTATTAAATCTCTAATACTATAATTAGTTATTTCATATATATTTTTTCCACCAACGAATACATTTAATATTGGCTCACTTAGTCTTGCTCCATGACATGTAGGACAACCTAATTCAGTCATATAACTTTCTATCCATTCTCTTATACTTGGACTATTAGTTTCCATATATCTTCTTTCTAAATTAGTTATTATTCCTTCAAAGTAATCATGACTTTTTAATACACTCCCACTTCTTGTTTCTACCTTGAAATCTATTTTATCTTTAGAACCATAAAAAATTGTATCATGTTCAAATTTTGTCAAGTCTTTGACAGGCTTATGTAAATCAATATTATAGTATTCACTAACACTATTAAGTTTTTTAAAATAGATACTTAGTGTTTCTCCACTTTGAAAAGAAGCTACTGCACCTTCCATAATACTTATGTTTTTATTTGGTATTAATAAGTCTTCATCTATTTTTAACTTTACTCCTAATCCTTTACAATCTGGACATGCTCCATAAGGGCTATTAAATGAAAACATTCTAGGTTCTAAATCATCTAAACTATAATCACATTCTGGACAAGCATATTTTTCGCTCATTAGAATTTCTTTATCTCCAATTACATTTATTAATACTTTTCCATTAGCCATTTTAGTACTTAATTCAATTGCTTCAAATAATCTACTTCTAGATTTTTCATTAACCACTATTCTATCGATTACTACTTCAATAGTATTTTTAATATTTTTTTCTAATATTATTTCTTCACTTAAACTTCTAACTTCTCCATCTACTCTTACACGACTAAATCCATCTTTTCTTAAATCATCTAATAGCTCTTTATGAGTACCTTTTTCTCCTTTGACAACAGGACTTAATACTTCAATTTTAGTTCCTTCAGGGTATTCAAAAACTTTATTAACCATTTCTTCTATTGATTGACTTTTAATAGGTTTCTTATGTTTAGGACACATAGGAGTTCCTATTCTTGCAAATAAAAGTCTTAAGTAATCATATATTTCTGTTACTGTACCCACTGTACTTCTAGGATTTTTATTAGTTGTTTTTTGGTCAATACTTATACTTGGACTTAACCCTTCAATTGAATCAACATCTGGTTTTTCCATATTACCTAAAAATTGTCTAGCATATGCACTTAAAGATTCTACATATCTTCTTTGTCCTTCTTTATATATAGTATCAAATGCTAAACTAGATTTACCACTTCCACTTACACCAGTCATTACTACTAATTTATTTTTAGGTATTTCTATATCAATATTTTTTAAATTATTTTCTCTTGCTCCCTTTATTACTATTTTATCCATAGTACACCTCTTATTACTTAATATTATCTTTTTTATTACTTTTATACAAAGCAAATATATATTATCAAACAATCGTTTATAAATCAAGATGTTTTTTTAATTTTTTATAAAAAAAGAAAAGAATTATTTCTTTTCCATTTTCTTTGCTAAAATTGCATTTATTTTTCCACAACATTCTTTTCCTTCTTTACAATATAGATCAGTTTCACAACTAGGTCCTAATAAGCTTGCATAAAGTTCTGCATCGCTTAATTCTTGTACATTTTTATGCATTTCATTAGCAATATATCTTATTTCCCATTGTGCTTTATTGCATTCTCTTAAAGATAATATATGTTTTAAAGCTTTACCATTTATTGTAGTTTCAACATTAACCATATTTCCAAATAAAGTAAAGTAAACTAAATCTTCTTCTCTAATGTTATAATCATTTTTAAAATGTTGATACATCTTTTCATTATCTATAAATATTTGAATATATTTACTAATACATTTATCTTTTATTTTTGGAGGAATTTTATATTGTAATAAATCAATATTTGGAGAAAAATCTGGTGTAATCAAGTCATGCATTCTATGTCTAGTTAAGTGAGGTAATATTGCTAAACTAATTGGTACTTGAAATGTAAAATTCACTTGTGTTAGTTCTAACTTATCTCTAGAATTTCCTATTGCTTTCATTATTTTTTTTCTTGTTTCTTTATCTAAATTTCTTGCGATGTTAAGTGCTTTTACATAATCAAATTGATATCTTTTCATTATAGCACTTGCGATTATTTTGTTATCAATATCATAAGTAGATGCTGTTAATACTGTTTTATTTAATATTTTATATGTTTTATTTGTTATATGATCATCCAAAATATTTTGTACATCATCTTCTAAATTTTCATTTTCTTTAGATATTATATCACTAACATAAGGTACTCTTTCTTTGCATATTTCATTTAATTTAGTACCAAATTCTTTAAGTTCACCTATTTTACTATATTTAGTTTTTGTTAACTTAATAATTAAATCTTTTAGAGTGTGTGCGTCCATTCCCATAATAATATTACTATTAAATGAATAAGGTAATACAAATCTAGCATCTTCTTTTGGTATTCCTAGTTCTAATAATTCACCATATCTTTTAAATAATCCTTCTGTATAGTTTTTATATTCTTCTTGAATTACTTCATTATTTTGTAAAACATTTCCATTTTCATCGTGAAAAGTTGGAACATAATACCCAGCATCACTAAAATCTACTTCTCTTCTAGATTTAATTGTAAAACTAGATAATCTTTCTTCTATTATAGTTTGCTCTATTAAGGGACTAACATCTTTGATTAAAAATAAGCAGTAGTCATGATCTGTTATAGATTCATGTCCCATGTTTACTACACGATTAACATATTTTAAGTTTTGTTCTAATGTTTTTTCTTCACTTAATTTTAAAACTTCAAATACATCACCAGGAAATCTAGATATTCTACCTGCTAGAGAAACATTTCTGATTCTTGCTTCTTTTTCTAAATATTTAACTTTTTCTATAAGTGTATCTACTTTATTATTGTCAATACCACTATTTTTTAATTCATCACCTAATTTATTATAATCAAGTGCTCCTAATAATTCTAACTTCATTTTACCCACCTTCCGTCTAATATGATTATACATTACCAAATAAAAATACAATGTTGCAATTGCAACATTGATATATAATTTATAAATAATCTTCTTTTACTTCATTATCTATATATTTACTAATTTCTTCATCACTTACTTCATCATCAATAATATCATAATCCTCATATTCGTCTTCCATAGTTTGTATCATTACTTTTGCATCTCCAATTATTTCGATACCTAGTTCTTTCTCTATTTCATATTTTATTAAATTATCTTTAGAACTTACATCAATTACAGTAGGATTTTTTAAACTATTAATTATTATTTCACTATCATTAGTTAGAGTACTATTTTCTTTTAAATGTACATTTACAAGTTCTGTATAACTTATTTTTCTTGCTTCTACACTAGTTTTAGTGTTATTGTCATAACTATACCATATATTAACATCAAAACTACCATTTATTCTAACTCTTCCATTATCATTACTTCCATTCATTGTATGATTTATAACCCAGCAACCAAGTACTGTATCTATTTTATCAGTTGTTCTAAGTTCATAAGTATTTCTAAATGTTTTTTTACCTTTACCAATAACAGCTTTAGTAACTATTTCTTTATACATAAAACACCACCTAGTACTAATATATGACAAATACCCAAAAAAGGAACCTATTTTATATAAGTTCCTTTATCTTTAAAGTTTTATGTAATTCTAATATATCTTTAGCTACTTCATTTACAAATTCATTTTTATATTCTTTCTTATTTAACTGGGTTAGTATAATTAAATAATAACTTGAATCAGATTCTACATAACCTGCTTCATGGTAAGCAATATCCCATGATCCATATTTTCTAACATAAGTACCATCTACATTTAAATCATCTACATATTTTACACTTGGATGAGTTAAATATTCTTTAAATAGTTTATTGTATTTGTAGTTTCCTAATAAATATTCTCTTATATTTTTCCAATATATTAGCATATCAGTTGCATTAATTATTCCAAAAGAATCTTTACCTTCCATAGTATGTTTAGCTCCCATACTTAATCCATATTGTTTTAAATTATCAAAACCTACTATATCCACTAATTTCAAGTATGCAGTATTATCACTTTCTGTTATACACAATTTTATTAAATCTATTATTTTGTAATAAGTATCTTCTTTTTGATTTTTAATTATTCCCGTGTCTTGTTTTAAATCTTCCATTTTAACAAGTATTTCTTTATTTAAATCTATTAAATTATTTTCTGCCATTTTTAATATTTGTAAACATACCAATACTTTAATAGAACTTGCTGCATAGAAACATATATCTTTATTATATGAAAAGTTATGTCCATTAGTATCTTCATACAAAAATGATACTTTATTGCCTTTCATAGATTCTTTTAAACATAAAGAAATTAATTTTGCATATTTATCAAGTGATTCTTTTGTATGTTTTTCTTCTCTATTAAAAGTTAAACTCAAATCCATTCATTTACTCCTTTACATAAGTTCCATTTAAACTAAAGCTCTTTGCTTCATCAATTTTTACATTAACTATTTTATTAGATATATCTTCATCACTTATTATATTTACTAATTTCATATTTTCTGTATATCCAGCATATTTAGTATTATCTTTATCACTTTTACCTGTTACTAAACATTTTTGTATAGTTCCAACCATTGCTTGATTTCTCATATTACTATAGCTATTTACTACTTCATTTAGTTTGTGCAATCTTTCATTTTTAACTTCCATTGGTGTATTGTCTTCTAACATAGATGCTGGTGTATTTTCTCTAGGACTATATATAAATGTAAATGCCCCGTCAAATTTACAAGTATTTACAATATCTAGTGTTTCATTAAAGTCTTCTTCAGTTTCTCCAGGAAATCCTACAATTATATCAGTAGTTACACTTACTCCTTTTATAGTGCTTCTTATTTTATTATATAGATTTAAATATTCTTCTTTTGTATATCTTCTTCCCATAAGTCTAAGTATTCTATCGCTACCAGATTGAATTGGTAAATGAACATAAGGCATTACATTATCACATTCACTTATCGCAGTTATCATTTCATCTGTAAAATCCCAAGGATGGCTTGTTACAAATCTAATTCTTTCTATACCAGTCTTACTTACATCTCTTAGTAAATTAGCTAAGTTGTAATCTTCATATAAATCTTTTCCATATGCATTAACATTTTGTCCTAATAAAGTTACTTCTTTATATCCATCATTCTTAAGTTTTTCTACTTCTTTTAAAATACTTTCTTTTCTTCTACTTCTTTGAGTTCCTCTTGTGTAAGGTACTATGCAGTAAGTACAGAATTTATCACATCCTAGTATTATATCTACCCATGCAGATACTTTACTATCTCTTTTGGCAGGAATATTTTCTATTACATCTCCAGTTTTACTAAATACTTCAATATTTTGTTTACCAGTTTTAATTCTTTCATTTATTACTTTTATCATTTGATTAAGATTATGAGTTCCAAATACAAAGTCTACATATTTATATTTACTCATAATTTCTTTTACTACACTTTCTTCTTGTGCCATACACCCGCATATACCCATTAATAAGTCTGGTTTAGTTTCTTTCATCTTTTTAATTAATCCCATAAAACCAAAGACTTTATCATGAGCATTTTCTCTTATTGCACATGTATTAAGTATTATTAAATCAGCATCATTCATATCACTTGCTTCAGTCATTCCAGATTCAGTCAAAACACCTTTTACTCTTTCTCCATCATGTTCGTTCATTTGACATCCGTAAGTTCTTACATAATATTTTTTTCCAACTAGACTTTTATCTAATTTTACTTCTTCATAATCATATATACAAAATTCATTATTATTTCTTTTTTTTGCTTCTAACATATTTGGTAAATTCATTTATATCACTTCCTTTAATACAAAGATATTTTAACATAAATTAAAAGAAAAAAGAAGAGTTAAATCTTCTTAATATCTAGTATATCACTTATAAGTATTTTCTCATTATTTAATGTTAGTAGACTATCATTATTTTTGGCGATTAATGTACACTCTTTATCTCCATCTATAGTAGTTATTATAACATTTACTTTATATATAAAAGCACTACTATTAAAGATATCATTTATTTTTTTCTTAATAATAATTGGTTTCATGTTATCATTCGTTAATTCTAAATTTGTTTTTAAATTATCTTCTTTTGAATAATATTGTTCAACATTATTTTTTATTACTCCTGTGTTATTATTTCTGAATACTTTAGGTAAACTCATATGTGTTTCCTCCTAGTAAAATGTATTCGAATTACTTAGATTTTATACATAAATGTGACTAAGTCAATTGGTCATCCAGCGCGTGACCTTTTTTAAATAAAGCTATATTGATTTTATTAGTGTAAAAGTAAAAATTTATTTCATTGATAACTTTTAATGGTAAAATTTTGACATAATGACTCCATGATAAAAGTTGGTCCAGTGGCCCAAGTATTTGAATTAAATCATAAAATTTTTTCATTCTAGTTAATTCTGTAAATGTGTATCCTTTACCAAATTCTTTAGTTAAAATACTTGCATATTTCTTAACTATACCTTCTCCATAATGTTTACCAGCTAGTGTTAGTTCTTTACCAATATTATAATTTCTAGTAAGTTTATCTAAGTTATTCTTATATTCTCTTACTATTACTTTTGCTTCAGTATTTATTATTTCATTTCTTATGTGTTCTAAATAATTATCTTTCATTTCATTTTCTCCTTTAATTAAATACCTTATCACATAAACTACTAGTTGTCAAATTACTACAAATTTTAAAATTGATTAGTCAAATATTAATTTCAAAGTGCAATTTTATGCATTTTGTATATATAAAAAGTACAAAACTTAATCCAATATTAAATTTTGTACATTTAATTTTTTATTTTATTATAAAAAACTTTTAAAAAAATATTAATTCTAAAAAGAATCAATATTTATCTTTAAATTTTTAATACCATCATTATAAGCTTTTGCTTGTATTAAACTTTTAATTGAATTAGCCACTCTACCTTGCTTTCCTATTACTCGTGACATATCACTTTCACTTACTAAGATTTC
>CAKORV010000035.1 GCA_934101625.1 uncultured Bacilli bacterium
TGCCTTTAAATATAAATTTTCTTCCTCTAATCTTTTTATTTTTTCTTTATCAGTTTCGTTTTCTTTTTTCTTAGTTACTTTTGGCATAGTTGGCCGACCTCGCTTTCGTTCAACTATATTATAACCCATTTCTTTATATTTTTTAATCCAATTTACTAACATTCCATTACTTGGTAATCTTATATCTATTGCTACAGACCAAACTGACTCATTATTTATTAGAACTCTATTTATTGCTTGTTCCTTAATGTATCTAGGATATTCTCTATTTTTACTTTTTCTTAATATATCATAACCATGCCTATCTATTAGTCTAACTAAATAATTTACTCCATTAATAGTTATATTATATTTTTTTGAAACTGAATGTACTGCCATCCCTGATTTTCTGTCGACATATAAATTTATTTTATCTTCATAAGTTAATTTGCTCATATAAAAACCTCGCTTCTTGTGTCCAAGAAACGGGGTTCATATCAAATTTAGTCATCGGTTTTTAATAATTCTAACTTTTCATTTAATGTTTCTGTCAATAAGTCTAATGCATAAATCTTTGTTTTTCCAAATTTATTTTTATTCATTTCATTAATTCTTTTTATCAAAAGTTCAAGATTTTCTCTATCCATCATATAAAAATCCCTTATATTACCAAAATGATAAACATTGTCTATTGTATATTTGAAATAAAAAATATCTTTTGTAGGACACTTTTTAATATTTTCTATAATTAAATTAACATCCAATTTATTTAAAAATCCCTCGCCATGAATAACATTATTCTTGATATAAAGGTTATAAAGTTTTTCACCCCAGTTTTCTGATAACAATATAGTAACTATTGTATCGGAACTATTTTTACTTCTATTTTGATTAATAATGTCATTAAATTCTTTTGAATACTTATTGTAAACATCCACTGTTTTTTGATCATTTAACATTGTATGAAAATCAATATAATCAACTTTATTATCAACTAAGCTTTTCTTCATTAGATCTACTAACTGCTCAATATAATCAGGAAATAGTCCAATTACTTCTAAGCCTGATATAATCCTTAATAATTTGGGAAAAACTTGATATCCATAATGAAAATTTTTAATCATTTTATCTAAATATTCTTTTATTTCACTATCTTCTAATTCCCAATAAGCTTCTAAATTAAAATACGGATCATCATTTGGTAAAGCATTTTCTATTTCAACTGTTATATATTGATTTAAAGTGTTCTTCATCTGACTTAAATTAAGGCTAGAAGAACATAAATAATCACTAATAAAATCAAACGCAGTAAAATAATCAGTCATTTTTTGTAATCCATCATCAGTGAATGATGTTGCACCAGAATATTTTGTACCATTTAATTTTTGTTTTATTTCAACACCATTTTTTAATAATACAGACATATGAATTGTATTAATAAATGTTAATTCTAAAATTCTATTTTCTTTTTCTTCATATTTTTGCTTTTTAATTTGATTAAATATAATTTCATATTCATTTAATAAAAAAATTATAGTTCTAATGTTACAACAATTATCTTTTTTTAGCGTTTCAACTAATAAACTCTTTTGGGATTTCAAATACTCATAGTATTTCTTATTTTTAACATGGTTTTCTAAAAGATTATTTATTATTTTTTCCAAATTTGGCACATAATCTATAGTTTTACCAATTAATTTTTCTTTTATTAATTTATACTTATTTTCTGTGTTATATGTTTTGTTAACTCTTTTTTTAATATCTTCTATCTTTAGCTTAGTAACTGTATCATCACTTTGCCATGAATTAACTTTTTTCTTTTCGCCATACTCAATATTATTATATAAGCAACTAATTATTTTTAATTCATAATTATTATCTATATTTAGCTTTTCTATTTCGTTTTCGTTAGCAACTATAATACACTTAACATTCTTGTGTTCCACATAATCATTAATAAACCCCAAGACTTCATTAATAGGTATATTAACTCTTTCTAAATCGTCAAATATAATTAATTTTTTCGAAACATCTATAAAATTACTCATTAACTCAGTTGCATCAATACTTTTTGCATCTGGTAAAGGTATTTTAAAAATACTTGAAATGGCCGATGAAAAGCTTCTATAACCAGCGCCTAATATTTTGCCTCCCTTTTTTACTTTTTTATTTATTTTCATATTTTTGTTCATTATTGAGTATAGTATTTTTTTACTTATATCACTTGTATTACTAAGCCCATATAAAGAAACATATACACTATCATTAATTTCTGCTAGTATTTTGTTTTTAACAAAATATGTTTTACCGCATCCCCACTCTCCATTAAGTAGAATTGCATACTGACTATTAACATCAGAGTAGTATGTTTTAATTATTTCAATTATTTCTTCCTCGCTTAAATTCATAACAATTCTATCCTCCTTATAAAAGAAAAAATTCTATACTATAATTGTATAGAACTCTATGATTACATTATACTACTTTATCTCTTAAATGTCTGCAATAATCATGCAATTTTAACAAAACTTGTTCCCGAGTTGTTCCCAAGAATTATTTTCATTCTTCTCTATACTCACAAACCCTTATAAAATGGGCATAAAAAATGAGAGCACGGTTAAATGCTCTCTTCAGGGGGTTTTGGTTGAATACACTCTCACCTTAAAATCGTAAGAGCAATATTCGCATAACATTCATCTGCTATGCTAATTAAATGATATAAAATTTTTACCCCATTGTCAATGATTTTATTAAAACTTTATAAAACTTTTTTATAAATTAACATTATGATATACGTTACTTACATCATCAACTTCGTCTAACATATTTAAGATTTTTTGGAAAGCAACTAAATCATCACCTTCTAAAGTAACCATATCTTTGGCATATTTTCCAATTTCATCAACTTCAAAATTAATGCCAGGATAAGCACTTTCTAATGCTTTTTTCATATTAGACATATCACTTGGAGCAGCATATATTAATAAGATATCTCCATCCATTTCCATATCTTTTACATCAATATCAGCATTAAATAAAACATCCATAACTTCATCTTCAGTATGACCTTTTATACCAATTACGCATAAGTTATCATACATATATGAAATTGCTCCTTGACTAGCTATTTTAGCGGCTGTCTTGTTAGCTACTGTCTTAATACTAGCAACTGTTCTATTAACATTATCAGTTAAGCATTTGATAATCATATTACTTCCACCAGGTCCGAATGCTTCATATTCACATACTGTGTAATCTTCAGCCACTCCTTTATTAACCTTGTCTATACTTCTTTGAATAACATCTGCAGGTACTTGTTCCTTTTTAGCCTTTTCAATTATACTTCTTAAAGTTAAATTACCATTAGGATCAGTTCCCCCTGTTTTGGCTGCTTGATAAATTTCCTTTGCATATATTGAATATAATTTTGATTTTGCTGCAGCAGTTTTTGCCATTGATGCTGCCCTTACTTCATGAGC
Source organism: uncultured Bacilli bacterium (assembly GCA_934101625.1). Classification (GTDB taxonomy): domain Bacteria; phylum Bacillota_I; class Bacilli_A; order RF39; family UBA660; genus CAKOLN01. Next base: position 3,459 of record CAKORV010000035.1, read on the forward strand.
TCTACCCATAAATTTCACTTCCTTCTTTCTAATCTAAACTCTTGATTTCGTTTACTATTTTATAATAATTTTTATAATTTTTAAAGTTATTTATTACATTTTCTTTTAAAAATTGATCAGAATCAGACTTTGCCTGTAATAAAATATTAAAATTTCTCTTAATATCTGCTAGTTTAAAAGCCATATCTCCGCTTTGTTTTACTCCAAATAAATCTCCTTCTTTTCTCATTTCAAAGTCTTTTTCTGTAATATAAAATCCATCACTGCTTTCTTCCATTACTTTTAATCTTTTATTATTTTTACTACCGACTAGCACACAAGTAGAATCAAAACTATTCCTACCTATTCTACCTCTTAGTTGATGTAATGTTGCAAGTCCAAATCTTTCTGCATTAAATATAACCATCATAGTGGCATTTTTTACATCTACTCCAACTTCAATAACTGTTGTACTAACGAGAATTTTACTAACACCATTTTTAAAGTCTTCCATTACTTTATCTTTTTCTTTCTTGTCAAGTTTTCCATGCATAAGACCTATATTAACTTTATTATTAAATGCTACTTCTAATTTATTTTTAATTTCAGTAACTGCATTAACTTCACTATTTTCACTTTCTTCAATTAATGGAGTTACAACATAAATTTGATGTCCTTTTTTTATTTCATCTAACATCATGTATAATATATCAGTAATTTCTTTTTCACTTTTAATAACAGTTTTTATTTCTTTTCTACCACTTGGCTTAGTTTTGATTAAAGAAATATCCATATCTCCATAAATTGTCAGTGCGTAGGTTCTAGGTATAGGTGTAGCAGACATATAAAGAATGTCTGGAATTTCTCCTTTATTTCTCAAACTATTTCTTTGATTAACCCCAAATCTATGTTGTTCATCAGTTATAACTAATCCCAAATTTTTGAACTTTACCTTATCACTTATAATTGCGTGAGTACCAATTAATAGATCTATCTCTCCATTTTCGAGTTTTTCATATATTCTTTCTTTATCTTTCTTTTTTGTACTACCGACAAGTAATTCTACTTTCATGTCAGTGTCAATTAGTAAGTTTTTAATATTTTCATAATGCTGGACTGCAAGTACTTCTGTTGGAGCCATTAAACTTGATTGATATCCACTTAAATAAACCATGTATGATGCTACTACCCCTACAATTGTCTTACCACTACCTACATCTCCACAAATAAGTCTATTCATTCTACTAGTACTCTTTAAATCTCTTTCTATTTCCACAATGGCTTTTTTTTGATCATTAGTTAATTCAAATGGTATACTTCCTAAAAAATCTTGTAACTTACTTACATCAAATATTTTTGGTTCTTTATTACAATCTTTAGTTTTGATAAACTTCAAATAATTTATTTTAAACATAAAACTAAATAGTTCTTCATAAATAAGTCTTAACTTAGATACTTTAATATCATTGATATTTTTAGGAAAGTGTATCTTAGATAAAGCACTTTTTTTATCAATAAATTTATATTTCTCAATTAAATATTCAGGTATATTGTCATTAACTTCATTACATATTTCTAATCCGTTAAATATATATTTACTAAGTTGTTTATTAGTTAATCCATTAGTCAAATGATAAACACTTTCTACACTACCATCTAATACACCATTTAAAATGATATTATTTGCCACGATAGTATTTCTTTTTTCATTATATTTACCCATAACTGTAATAAGTTTACCAGGTACTAAATTATTTTTCATAAAAGCACGGTTAAATATACTTATATTAACTATTTTGCCATTCGTAAACATTCTAAAATTAACTGTGTTTAATTTAGCTTTTATAAATCTAACAATAGGAACACTATCAATCTTTCCAATTATTATTACATCTTCTCCATCACTTGCTTCATTTATATTATTTATTTTATATTGATTGTATCTAAAAGGGTAATATTCTATTAAACTTTCTACATCAGTAATACCTAAACTACTAAGCAGTGTTTTACTTTTATCACCTATTCCTTTAATTTTTTCTAATTCCATAATATTCACCATGACTAAATAATACAATACAAAAACTTGTTTGTCAATACTTAATATATTTTTATTATTCATTAGAAAGTAAAATCTTATAGTATTCTAAATAAAAACACTAGATGTAACTACTTAGTTAATTTTCTAGTGTATTCGTCTTTTGAATTTTGTTCAATTTGTTGTTTCATTAATTTGTTTTGTTCTTCAATTGCCATTGTTAATCTTTTTAATACATAGATATTTCCATTAAATTCTCTAATAGCATATGTTAAATTTTTCATTACATCATCTGAATAAGACATATTTTTACCTCCTTCGTGAGTTAATATTTTAACATATTAAGGTTTAGGTGTCAAATTTGCTGATTCACTTGATATTTTCACATTTTCTTTAAGTCTATCATAAATAAAGTCAATTATTAAATCATGGTTATTATTCATTAAAAATATAAAATCTTTTAGTCCTATACTTGCTTTAAAGGTTGTTTTTCCTTCATATATGTTTTCAAAATATATTTTGCATGTTTCAAAGGTTTCATCTAAACTTACTTTATAATCTCCATGTGCGATTGAATTTCTTATTCCATTTATAATAGCAAGATTTTTTATATAAGTAGTATTATTATTAAAGTATGTGATTTTTTCATTTAAATCTTGTATCTCTCCATTTATTCTACTTATATATCCATTTAAAGTTGATAATTTATTATTCATTAAATTTACTACTTTAGTGTTTCCTTTCTTTTGGTTTGTATTTATTTGCATTTTTGTTTTATTTAAAGAGTTTGTTAGTTCTGATAATTTCTTTTGTTTAGATGCTAATTCTAGTTTTACTCCATTTATATATTTATCATCTATAGTATAAAGTTCAATGTTCAAAAGTGATAAGTCTAATTTACTATAATCTAGCCCATCTAATGGTTTAGAAGTGTATGCATTTTTGTTTTCATATAAATCATCTAATGAATAACTGAATAAACTATTAAACATGGCAATTGCACCCATTACTGCTTCACTATATGTTATTTGAAGACCACCATATACTTCTTCCACATATTTTTCAATATTAATGCTGTTATTTTTATCAATTGAATCTAATATTATTAAGTTATTCATGCTTGATGATAATCCTTCAAATTTATGATTTGTATTTAAGAGTTTTCCAAAGTGTTTTGATACATAATCTATTTCTTCTTTATAGTCTACATCCTTTGGAATCATAATTAATAGATTTTCAGCGACTTTTTCATAGTCAATGTTTTCTATTTTAACAAATTCATAACTAAAATTGTATCCTTCTTTTTCTACTTCTGTTTCAAATATTCTTAAATATTTGATGTTATTTGTTCTTTTGTATTCATTAATAGCATAATTTAATATACTTAGAATTCTTCCTTCAATCGGTTTAGAGTCTTTTTTAGATAAAGTTATTTCTAATTTTTTAAATGATTTTAAAAATCTTTCTAATTCTTTTTTATTAGATATTGGTTTTTTTCTATCTGTTTGAATATTAGTAGTTATCAATAGTGTTTCTTTATGTTCTATTTCAGTTCTATTTTTGTAGTAATCATTAAGAGCATATACAATAAAATTAGTTAGTTTTGATATACTTAGTTTTATTTCTTTATTTTTTACATTTAATATTATTTTAGAATGTTTTAGGTCTATATAGAAGTTACCATGAGCTAGTTTATTTCTAAGTAAAGCTACCACTTCAGCAGCATTACCTATTAATGTGTTATCAATTATGTAGCCTTTGTCTGTTTTTGTAGCAACATTTTCTACCGTTTTTTCTAGAAAGTTTGTTAATAGTTTTGATTCAAAATTTAGATTACCTATGTTTTCTACTATATCTTCTTTAATTGATAATAATATGTTAGTTATAAATCCTATTTTAGCAGTGTCTATAAATTCTTTATTTGTTATATCTTTTGATGCAGGTCCATTTTGTAGATATGCTTTTTCTAATAAGAATGATGTGTAAACTAAATTACCTTTATAGTAGTTTAATATCGTATTTAATTTATTTAATTCAAAGTCTGTCATGGGTGCCTCCTTTTCATTATGCATTATTATACTATAATTTAACAATTTTTTCTATAAGAAAAGATACCATAAGGTACCTTTATAAACTTTTTCCATTAATGTATAATTTATAACCATTTAAATCTATATTACTGTTGGTAGTGTCTTCGTTTTCTAAAGATATTATGTATGTATCTTTTGTTAATTTTATTTTAGATGTTTTATCTAAAGTTAAAGTTATGTTTTCTGATTCATTATCATTTAAATTTATTGATGTATCTGTTATAACATTACTTTTATCAAGTGTAACTTTTTCTTTTTCAGTGTTTTCAATTTTTATGTTATTAAGTACATAGTTATTAGCAATGTATGCGGAAGATATCGTCATAAAACCTGTTAATACAATGTTACTAAGTATGTATACAATTAGTTTATCTTTGTTTTTATAGAAACCTTTTTTACTAGTTAAATATAATAAACTTAAAGAGAAGACTATACTCGATAAAGTAATTATAATTATATATTTTGTATTTAGTTCATTATGCATTTTCATAAATTTATTGGTTAATTCAATTTGATTATATGCATAATATATAGTTATAGGTATTATGACTAATGATATAATTATCACTAATATTAGAAATATTGTATAGAAAACTTTTTTTTAGTTTTTTCATCATTTACCTCCATTATGTATCCTAGACCTCTTATTGATTTTATGTTTACTTTTGAAGAGATTGCTCTAAGTTTTTTTCTTATAAATGAAAGATATGCTTCAAGCTTATTTGATTCAATATTTGTTTCTAATCCCTAGATTTTATCATATATTTGGTCTTTTGATAGTATTTAATTAGGATTGGTCATAAAGTATTCTAATATTTGAAATTCTTTACATACAAGTTCTATTTTATCATTAGTTATGGTTGATGTTATAGTTGATGAAGAAATGTTTAATGTTATGTCACCAAAAGTTATAGTGTCTTTTTTATTAGATACTTTTAGTTCTTTATTAACTCTTCTTACCAATTCTTCTAAATGAAAAGGTTTTGTTATATAGTCATCAGCACCAACATCAAAGCAATCTAATTTGTCTTCAATACTTGATTTAGCAGTTAACATTATTATTTTACTTGATATGTTTTCTTCTTTAAGTTTTTTTAGTATTTCA
>CAKORV010000036.1 GCA_934101625.1 uncultured Bacilli bacterium
AACTATGAGAGTTATTTACCTTTAACCCCCCCCGATTTCTGTACCAAGTTTGGTACTTAATTCGAAGAAAATTATTTTTCTCATAGTTTAATTACTCCTTCATATTTTTTGATTTGCGAATTATTATGTACAAAATTCACATATCTTTCTTTACTTTATGTTTTAATTTTACCATTTATCTTTTATCTTATCAATATGTATTAAGAACAATTTTATTTTTTATTTATATTCTTCACAATTTCTTCTAATATCTTAATAGCTTTCTTCATAGTTAAATCATCTTCTATATCAGATACCTTATATTCATTATTAACTATTTCATATAAACCCACTACTACATTAAGTTTACCATTATCATCAAAACTATTATCAGTATAATATATGTATTTATTACCAATTTCTTCTTCATAAGTAAATAAAACACTATACTTTTTATTATTAATTGTCACTGTTTCTATCATTAATATTCTCCTTCTCAAATTCATTTAAATATTCTAATGTATTCTTAGCAACTTCACTAGGTAAAATAGTCTCCAACTCTTCAAGTGTTGCCTCTTTAATCTTTTTTAAACTACCATATTTTTTAAGTAACTCCTTCTTTCTAGTTGGACCTATTCCTTCTATATTATCAAGTACACTAGATATACTACCTTTACTTCTAATCTGTCTATGATAATTAATAGTAAATCTATGTACTTCATCACTTATTCTAGTTAATAAATAAAACACATTACTTTTCTTATCTATTTTATAACTATTTAAAGTATCCCCATCAATTAATTCACTTAATGTATGTTTATCATCTTTCATAAGTCCACATACTTTAATATTTAAATTTAAATCATTAAGTACACTTTTACAAGCATTAATCTGATTAATCCCACCATCTACAAGTATTAAATCAGGTTTCCTAGAATTACTCATTAATACACTTTGATATCTTCTATAAATAACTTCTTTCATACTTCCAACATCATCATTTTGTTCTTTACTAATCTTAAACTTTCTATAATCTTTCTTACTAGGAACTCCATCTATAAATGTAACCATACCACTTACAGTAAACGATCCAAATAAGTTAGAATTATCAAAACTTTCTATTACACTCAAATTATCTATTCCAACAATATTACCTAACTCTCTAGAAGCATCAAAACTTCTTTCATTCTTTCTATATTCCATTTCTATATTATTATCTAGATTAATTTTAGCATTAGTTTTAGCGAGGTCAAATAAATGCTTTTTCTTTCCTTTAATCGCAGTAACTACTTTAGAATCCAATAAACTATTAAGTAATTCTATATCTAATTCTTCTGGAACAATTATTTCTTTAGGAGGTATATTCTTTTTTTGATAAAAATTAACTATATAATATTCCATAGTATCATTAATTTCATCTATCAAAGGAAATATATTCTTTTTATTACCTACTAATTTACCATTTCTTAAAAAGAACACTACTATACTTATATATCCATTCTCATAATAATAATTGAATATATCTCTATTAATTCCATCATTAAGTTCAACCTTTTGTTTTTCAAACACAACCTTAATATAATCAAGTTCATTCTTAAGTTCTAAAGCAACTTCATAATTTAAATTATCAGAATTAACCTTAATCTTTTCATTTATTTTATTTATAAGTATATCATCATGTCCATTAAGTATAAGTGCTATTTCATTTCTTAAATCAGTTGTATCTAAATCTTTAAACACACAATAACCTAAACATTCACCTATATGATAGTATAAACATTCTTTTTTAGGCATTTTATCACACTTTTTTAAAGGATATAACCTATTTATAAGGTTAACTATTCTTCTAGCCGCGCCTACATTAGGATAAGGCCCAAATAACATTTTATTTCTCTTATTAATATTTATTTCTCTTTTAACAGTTAATGTAGGATATTTATCATTTTTAAATTCTATATACGGATAACTTTTATCATCTTTAAGTAATATATTATATTTAGGATCATACTTTTTAATAAGATTTATTTCTAATATAAAAGCTTCTAATTCACTACTAGTAACTATATAATCAAAATCCACTATTTCACTAACTAATTTTTTAGTTTTACCAGTTTGAGTTCTATTAAAATAACTATTAAGTCTTCTTTTTAGTATTTTAGCTTTCCCAACATATATTATAGTACCATCTTTATTTTTCATTAAGTAACATCCAGGTAGCATAGGTACTAAAGATAATTTTTCTTTAATCATAAATATCACCACTTCATTTATATTTTACCAAATTTAGTTTGTTTTTTACATATAAAATTAAAAGTACTTATTTGTTAAGTACTAATTATTATTTAATTCTTCTATTTTAAAAGTATTGTACCCTTCATATGCATAACTGGCATCAATACCTTTCATAAATACTTCTCTATTATTTATCTCATTTGTTAATGCATTTTGTATAAGTAATTTAATTTCAGTATCTTTAATAGGACTTCTTTCCATAGCTAGTAAATAATCTTCTTTATTAACTTTACTCCAATCAACCACTTTTCCTAATTCACTTTTTAATATCATATCTAACCATATACGAGTACTTCTTCCATTACCTTCTCTAAAAGGATGTGCTACATTCATTTCAACATATTTTTTTATAATTTCATCAAAAGTATTTTGTGGCATCTCATCAATCTTTTTAAGTATTTCTTCTAAATAAATACATGAAGCAAATCTAAAGTTTCCTTTAGCTATATTTTCTTTTCTAATTTTACCAGCAAAATAATATATATCATCAAATAATATTTTATGAATTTCAGACAAACCTTTAAAAGTTCCTATTTCAATCTCACTTATTTTATTAGTATCATATAATTTTATAGCATTAATTTTAGTAATGCGTTCTTCCTCTAATGCTAGTTCATTTGAATTGTTTATTCCAAGTTTATTTTGTAACATCTTATCACCTTCAATTGTTTATATTATATCAAATAAATAATAAAAAGTCTTCAAATTTTAAATACTTTTAATATCTTAAAAAAACACCTTTCTAATTAGAACGATGTTTTTCCAAGTCATCAAGGACTGAGAACACCTGACCGACTAAAAGTTAAGTGAACTCTTTTTATATTGTATTCAATATGTCCATTATTCTTCATTAATTTTTTCAATTATCTTCTCTATTTTTTGACCATATTCAATTGACTCATCATATACAAATCTTATTTCTGGAATATGTCTAATATTTAATTTACCAGCTAAACTACTTCTAAAATAACCACTTGCATTATTTAAATCTTTTAAAACTTTATCCTTATTTTCATTATCTAATGTAGTAAAATAAACTTTAGCAAAAGATAAATCATTTGTAACAGTTGCATAAGTTAATGTAACATATTTAAAATCTTCATCTTTCGCATCAACTAACAATATCATAGCAAGTTCTTTTAATAAATCAGAAGCTACTCTTTCTCCTTTTAATTTCATTATCTCTTTACTTCCTTCATCTCATATGCTTCAATCACATCACCAACTTTAATATCAATAAAGTTTTCTAATGTAATACCACAATCAAATCCATTTTTAACTTCTTTAACTTGATCCTTTTCTCTTTGTAAACTTCCTATTTTACCAGTATATACTACCACTCCATCACGAATTAATCTTACAAGACTATTACTTTTTACAACACCACTAGTAACATGACTACCTGCGATATTACCAACTTTAGAAAACTTAAATATTTGTCTAACTTCAGCATTACCAGTAATAACTTCTTCGTATTCAGGATCAAGCATACCCTTCATAGCTGCTTCTATTTCTTCTACCACTTTATAAATAATATTATATAATCTAATATCAACATTATATTGTTTAGCTGTTTCTTTAGTTTCATGACTAGGAACAACATTAAATCCAATAATAATTGCATTTGATGCACTAGCTAATACTACATCACTTTCTGTAATAGTTCCTACTCCACTTCTTATAACTGATATTTTAACTCCATCAACACTTATCTTTTCAAGAGCATTTTTAACCGCCTCTTCACTACCTTTAACATCAGTTTTAAGCACTATATTAATTTCTTTATGACCTTCTTTAATAGATTCAAACAAATCATCTAGACTTACTGCCTTCTTAGCATATTTCTTTTCTTTTTGTATATTTGATCTCTTTTCAGCTACACTTCTTGCTTCCTTTTCACTTTCAAATGCCATAAATTTATCTCCAGCGATTGGTACTTCATTAAGTCCTGTAACTTCAACTGGAGTACTAGGTAAAGCACTAGTTAAATCAATACCATTACTATTTTTTAAAGTTCTTACTTTACCAAATGAAGAACCAACTACAATAGGATCTCCTAATCTTAAAGTACCATTATTAATAAGAAGTGTTGCAACTGGTCCTTTATTTTTATCTAATTTAGCTTCAATAACTGTACCTACAGCATATCTATTAGGATTTGCTTTTAATTCTAACATTTCAGCTAAAGCAATAATATTCTCTAATAGTAAGTCAACATTTTCACCAGTATGAGCAGATAATTTAACAAATATAGTATCTCCACCCCATTCTTCAGGAGTCAATCCATATTCACTCATCTCACTCATTATTTTATCAATATTTCCTATACCTTTATCTATTTTATTAATAGCCACTATAATAGGAACTCCAGCACTTTTGGCATGATCTATTGCTTCTTTAGTTTGTGGCATAACTCCATCATCAGCAGCCACTATTATAACAACAATATCAGTAATCTTAGCTCCTCTTGCTCTCATTTCAGTAAACGCAGCATGTCCAGGAGTATCAATAAATGTAATTAAATTACCTTTAATCTCAACTTGATAAGCACCAATATGCTGGGTAATTCCACCTGCTTCTCCACTTACAACATGAGAATGTCTTATATAATCAAGTAAACTTGTTTTACCATGATCAACATGTCCCATAATAGTAACAATAGGCGCTCTTGGAACTAAATCATTTTCATCATCAATAATTTCATATTCTTCAAAATTACTAATATCTTTACTTTCTTCTTTCTTTAATTCTTTATTATATTCTAAACATACAACTTCAGCATCTTCAAATGTAATAGCCTGATTAATATTAAGAATTAATCCCATACCAAACATCTTCTTAATTATCTCTTCATCTCTTATACCAAGTTTACTAGCTAAATCTTTAACAGTCATACCATCAGTATAAAGTATTACATTTGTGTTATCTTCACTCTTATTAGTTTGTAACTTAGTTTTATGCTTATAAATATTCTTCTTTTCTTTCTTAAAATCTTCATTCTTATTAGAATCTTTTTTCTTTAATTTAACTTTCTTAGTTCTTTCTTCAGTTAAATCTTCATCTATTAAATTATTAGCTCTATCTTCTAAGTTAAACTTATCTTCTAATTCTTCACTTAGTAAGTTTTCTTTCACTTCTTCATTAGTAGCCATTTCTCCAATAACATTATCTAACATTATAATATCATCATCTTCTAAATAATCATTTTCACTACTAACCTTTATGCCTAAACTTTTACATTTATCTAAAACACTATTAACACTAACATTTAAATCTAATGCATAGTCTTTTACTGTCATATAAGCACCTTCTTTCTAATTAATTTTATTTAATAATTCATCATATATTTCATCACTTATACTAGTTTCTAAATGTCTTTCAAGAATTTTACTTTTCTTAGCACTTTCAATAACACCTTTATCTTTTTTTAGGTAAGCACCTCTTCCATTAGCCTTTAATGTATCATCAACAATTACATCACCTTCTGGTGTTCTTACTACTCTAAGCAAATCTCTTTTCTCACACTTTTCTTTAGTAACTACACAAGTCCTCATAGGTATTTTTTTATTTTTCATATTTACACCTTATTTATTAATTTCTTTATTTATATCATCTAAAGTCTTAATATTTAATTTATATCTAGTTAATTTACTAGCTAATTTAATATTAATTCCTTTTTTACCAATAGCTAAACTTAAATTTTCATTATCAGTTATAACTAAAGCTTCTCTTTTCTTTTCATCTTGTATTGTAACATTTAAATTTTTAGCTGGACTTAAAGCATTTTCTATAAATTTTTCTGGATTCTCATCATATAATACTAAATCTACTTTTTCTCCATTTAAAGCTTTAATTATATTAGCAATACGAGTACCTTTTTCTCCTATACAACTACCTATAGCATCAACATTAGGGTTTACACTTTCAATCGCAACTTTACTTCTTACCCCTGCTTCACGCGCAACACCATGCATTATTAGTATTCCTTCTGCAAATTCAGGTATTTCATTTTCAAATAGTCTTTTTACAAATCCATAATGTTTACGACTTAATCTAATTGATGGACCTTTAGTAGTTTCTTCAACACTTACTATATAAACTTTAACACTATCTCCCATTCTTAAAGTTTCTCCAGGAATTAGTTCATTCTTAGGTAATATTCCTCTTGCTTTCCCAAGATCAACATAGTAATTTTTATTATCTTCCATTGCTAAGAAACCAACCATCATTTCATCTTGTTTATCTCTAAATTCATCCATAATTTGATTTCTTTCAACTTCTCTAATCTTTTGAAGTACTACTTGTTTAGCAACACTAACTGCTACACGACCAAAATCTTCAAAGTCAACTTCATTTTCAATAACATCTCCTACTTTATAGTTAGGATTTATTTCTTGAGCTTCTTCTAGACTTAATTCAGTATCTTCATTTTCTATTTCATCAACTACAGTCATTCTTCTAAATAGACGAATCATACCATTCTCAGTATTAAATTCTGCTCTTACATCAGCATCTTCTCCAGTATTTTTTTTGTAGCCTGCTGCTAAGGCATTTTGCATTGCTTCCTTTACTACTTCTGGATCTATATTTTTTTCTTTAACTATAAAATCAAAAGCTGTTTTAAATTCTTTATTGTTCATCTTCTGTAACCTCACTTCCTACATCTAATACATATTCATTATTTAACTCTGGTATATCTAAAGTATCTAATAATGGATTAATTATTTCACTTGCTTTAGCACATAATTCAGTATCAACAATATCTCCATTATTAATTGTAATAAATAATGTATCTACTCCATCTTCTTTTTCAAACTTAACATCAGTTACTTCTACACCAATAGTTTTTAATGGCTCAGTAACTACTTCTAATATCTTTTCCTTCACTATATCCTCCTTATCAAATTAAAGAGTGGGATTTCTGTCCCACTCATCAAGTAACTTAATTATATCAAATTTATTTGCTCATTACAATACAATTATCAGAATTTCTAACATCTGCTGGCATTAGTATCTATCACATACGGATCAGTTGGCGTTCCTGTTCCAGTTACTTTGGCACATTCTGAGATTGATATAACTGGACGTATTGCATGAAAATTATATACATGGCTACCCAAAATATTACCTAAATCACTGGAATCTCCAACACTATACACATACGAAGCGCTATCATATGAATATGGAGTAAGTACCCACCAAGAGTTTGTTCCAGTTATAGAATCATTTACACTATTTGTATAATACCATGCATATGGACTTTCTAAGGGTCTAGAACTTCTTCCACCTGCAAATGCCACTTCATCTCCAGTCATAAGTGCTATAGGATATTTTAGTTGTCCGTTTCCTCCACCTTCAGTACTGGCACTAAATTTATCTTCTATTGCTTGAGTACTTTCAAATAATCCATTGCTTGTATTTGCACCACATTTATATGATGGTGCACGACCTGTTTTTATTCTCATGTAACCACCATAATAAAAAATTTTACTGCCAATAGTAACATACGTTCCTGCACCTACACTTCTGTCATTACAATATATTGCAGTTTTACTTATATATTTATCATAATTAGTTAATAAGTTATTTTGATACCATGTATCTATTTTTGCTTTTATTGTACTATCATTATTGTTAGTTCTGTTTTTAGTTAAAGATTCAAATGTTCCATACATATATCCTACATGCATTGAATGACTATTAGCTATATTATATGAGGATACACTTATATAGGCAGTGGTTGTATCTGGACTTGTCCCTGAATATATTAATCTTACACTTCCATCTTCATTTGTTCTTATGATTCGCCAATATATATCATCACCAACACTTGCATATTTATACTCACTACAATTTGTATTATAAGAAGTCGCTGATGTGCACTTATCAATAGTTGAATATTCTTTAAATTTTAAATTTGTACTTGAATAGTATCCCCTATAGCTAATGGAATCACCTTGATACTTACCAAACTTAACCCAGTTATTTGTCGTATTGCCTGAATAATAATATACATCACTTCCATCTTCTGTTTTATTTGTTTTATATAAGGTTCCAGTAGTAGTTTCTGTATTTGTTACACTAAAGTCTGTTCTTTCTTTTATCGTTGGATTATCTCTTAACATTGCATCTTTAAGTGATAAAATATTCGGATCTTTTGTTCCTACTTGTATTCCTAATATTCCACTTAGTATCTTTCCCATATCAACAGATTGATCTTCTTCTGTTTCTTTATATATTAATTCTACTTTATATTTTTGTTTTTCTTTTGATTTTATTGGTACACTATATGCTAGTACTGTATCTGTACTTGTATTTGATTTTGGTATATCTTT
>CAKORV010000037.1 GCA_934101625.1 uncultured Bacilli bacterium
AAAAAATATATAGACTTGTGCCTATATATTTAATTTCACGAAAAAACTATGAGAGATAACTAATAAATTACCCCCCCACATAACAAACAATTGTTGTTACAGTTTGAGTTTTCCAATATTCTCATAGTTTTGTCTTACTCCTTTATATTTTATGCCTTAATTTTACCAAATTACTTTGTTGCGTTCAAGTACTTTGAATTAGTTTTCTACGTAATTTTTAAGAATATCAAAATTGATTTTGTAGTTCATACTAATTTCATATCTTTTTCTGACAATTACACTGAAATTATGTTAATTTTCAGTGTAGTTGTTAAAGAGATTTTTTATAATAAAAAGTATAAAAAAAGAGATACAATCTAACTATCACATCAGTAAGACTACATCTCTTATATTTATAATACAAACCATTCTATTTATTTTTTTGATTTTGCTTTACTATTTTTATGTTGTGTTTTAGAAACAGACTTAGTTTCTTCTTTCTTATTTGTTTTTTCTTCTTCTTCTAATTTTGTTACAACTTGTTTAGCAGCTTTTAATGCAACATCTTTAGCTTCTTTAACTGCATTTTCAACTACAGGAGTTGCTGCTTCTTTAGCATAATCATATAATTCATTTGCTTTCTTCTCTATTTTTTTAGCTTGATTTTTAGCAATACTTAAAGCTTTTTCTTTATCAAGATCTTCAACTTCCATTCTAAGTTCTTCAACACTTTGAATTATACTTGCTTTTACATCTTCTGGATCTATTGCCTTAACTTTATCTAAAACATTATCTAGTTTTTCTTTTAATTCCTTTCTAGTTTTACTTCCTTCTTGTGGTGCGAATAAAAGCGCTGCTCCTGCTCCTATACCTAAACCTAATAAGAATTTACCAAATCCATTTTTTTTACTCATAAATCTCACCCTTTCTTCTTTTCTTATTTTTACTTTCTTTCTTATTAAATACTTTCCTTACAAGTCCCATCATAGAACTAGTTAATGCCTCTCCAATTGCGCCAAATCTATTAGTTGTCATTTCTATCACATTAAATAATCCATCTAAACTTTCTGCTTTCTTAGTTACATTATCAACTAAATAATCAATTTTAGTTAATGTCCCAATTAATTTTATGCAAAGTACTATTAATGCTATGATTAGTACTATCAAACCTACAAATACTAATACTTTTAATGCTTCTTCTAACATTATTCTCCCTCTTTCTCTTCATACATTGAATCTATTAAATTAAATAAATCATGTTCTAAAGTTTTATCTTCTAAATCTTCTTTACTTGTTATATCTGACTTTACTTCTTTAGTAGATTCTTCATCTAGTTCTTTTCTAACAAAAGTTTTTATATCTTTCTTATCTTCTTCATCTTCTTCTATTTTATCTTTTATTAGTTCTTCTATTTCTCCTATTGAAACATTTCTATTACCTTCTATTTCATTAAGTAAATCTTCTATGCTTTTAGAATTATTATCTTCAACAGTTTTTTCTACTTCATCCAATGTCTTAGATATTTCTTCATGTTTACTTCCAATATTAGATAGTGTATTTTCTAATTCATCTTCTAATGTACCATATGCTTTTCTTCTAACTGAATCATAATTCATCTCAGAAGTTTTATGATGAACTGGTTCTTCATATTTCTTTTGTCTTTCTTTTAATTCCTCTTTAGTATAATTATCATCTAATATACCATATACCGGACTTATTATTGGACTAGGTTTAAAGACTTTTTCTGGAGTAGAAGGTTTCTCTACTTCTCTTCTACTACTAGTATTAGTACTATATCTATCATTAAATCTATCACTAAATTTATCAAGTTTACTTTCTTTTGGTTCAGCCTTTTTACTTCTTTCCATTTCTAAAGCATTAACTCTAGATCTTGTTTTAATTGGTTCTTCATCTTCATCATCTAAAATAGGAAATTTAAATGTATTTTCTGTTTTAAATAATTCTCTTTCAGTATAAATAGGTTTTATTGAAGGCTCTTCTACTTTTGGTTCTTCCTTCTTAATAATTTTTACTTCTTCAATTTTAGGTTTTTCTTCCTTTTTTACCTCTTGCTCAGGTACTTCTACTATTTCTTCATCATAGAATATATTTTTTATTTTTCCAAATAATCCCATAATACACCTCTTTCTTTAATTGGTTTCTCCATTATACTTATCATAATCATAAACATCCAATATATTTTTCTTTTGACTATTATTATTTGGTTTCTTTATTTCATAAGCTGTTTCTTTAGAATTTAAATCACCAGTACTAATAAAATTTTCTATAACTTTATCATTATATTTCATAGAAGAAAGTATTATAATTGAATTAACTACTGCTGGCTTTAATTCATATTCTTTTACTTGTACCTCTACATAACTATAATTATACATCATTTTTATATAAAAGTAATTATTTTTTCCTTCCTTTATTTCTAAAAAACCTAATTTATCATCATATTTAAAACTTTTACTAAGTACTAAATCTGGATTAATACTATATGTATGTTCATATTTATTATAATAACCATTTATATCAACATTTAAATAGTAAAAATTTCCATTATTTAATAATATATGATTAAAATCTTCATCTTTCATTAATGAAAAATCTCTAGGTTTATAATATTTAAACCCTTTACCTAAGGTATTATAATGAGTTTTACTTGCATTTAAAGTATTCATAACTAGACTTTCATACGATTCATTACTTGTCACACTTGTAGTACATCCAACTAATAATAAACTAGAAAGTATAATTATAATTTTCTTCATTCAGTTTCACCCACTTCTATACTAATTATAACAAATATTTCCATAATTTCCTAGTGTCTTTTTTATGTTTTTTATTTTACATAATTTTACATTAAAATTTAATTACTTTTACATAATTTATGTTTTTACCTTTGTTAATAAATTTACATTCATATTCTGTTCTAATCTTATCAAAATAATTAGTAGATTTTTTTAAAATAAAATATCTATGTTCTTTAAACATATCCACACTATAAGAAAATAATTCATCATTATCTGTTTTTTGTTCAATTACCTTTAATCCTTTAAATAATTTATCATATTTATTTAGAAATACATCACTTGTAAGTCTTCTTTTAGCATGTCTTTTTTTAGGCCAAGGATCACTAAAATTTAAATATATTTTACTAATTTCTTTATCAAATATATTATCTATATTATTAGCATCTACACATATAATCTTTATATTAGTTAGATTTTCTTCTTCAATTGTTTTTATTGCATTTAAAAGTACACTAGGATATTTTTCTACACCAATATAATTAATATTTCTATGTTTTCTGGCATTTTCAATTAAAAAACTTCCTTTACCCATACCTATTTCTATATAGATTTTATTATTATTTTTAAATACATTCTTCCATTTACCTTTATATAATTCAGGACTTTTTATAACTATTTTACTATTTTCTACTATTTCTTCTGAACCTTTAATATGTTTTAATCTCATTTTTTCACCCACATCCATTATACACACTTTTTAGTTATTTGTCATATAATAATTACGAAACGGGGGAATTTTATGAAAGGAAATAGAGATATGGTTTATGGAAATTATAATATGGGTGCTTACAGCGAACCACAATTTATACCACCACAAGGATATAATATAAATACACAATATCAAGCATATGGTCCTAATGTAATGATACCAAATACAAATAATAACGTAAGTTATGGAAATTATCAAGATGATTATGATAATAGAATAAGTAAGTTAGAAAGACAAATAAGAAATCTAGATGCAAGACTAAAAAAATTAGAAACTACTGGTAGTAATATTACAGACGATACTATAGTTGATTCTAATTTATATATGATTTAAATTTTTAAATAAAAAATGTAAGATATAGAGTTTATTCTAAAATAGATATTTACTTTATAAATTACATTTTATTTATTATAATTGTTTACTTAAAGCTTTTCTTTTTTCTTCAATTATATTTATAAATTCATTTTGCAAATCACTAAACGAATTTATATTATTAATACTAGAAAGTAATTTATTATTAATTTCTTTGCATAAACTTGCTAATTCTGTATATGATGCTGGATTGAAATTTCTTACAATACTATCTACTGCTTCATTAACAATACATATCTTAAAACTATCACTCACATAACTAGGTATAAATTTTGTAACTATAGGATATACGTCTATTAAATTATTATAATTCTCATCATTTAATTTTTTTATTAATATTGTCCTACCACAAAGGTAACAATAACTTCTAACGAAATACTTAGTTTTTTTAACTTTTTCATAATGAATTAAAAACATTACATTATGTCCACACATATTATCTAATTCTCTTATTTCTTTATCAATATTTTTAGTTAACCTTCTCTTCTTTTCCTCTAATTCTTTTCTCTTATTTAAAAATTTTTCTCTTTCTTTAGTAAAATCTTTCATAATATCTCCTTTATTGAGTTTTATTATAAAAAGATAAATACCTTAAGTCAAGAAAAAAAGTTCAATTAAGAACTATACATATTTGTCTATATTAGTTGGAACTTTATCATTAATTACCATTTCTATAATTTTATCTTCTTTTTCTTTACTAACTTCTTTTCCAGTTATTTCACTTATTTCACTTATAATACTCCTTAAATTATCTTCATTTTTAAAATCTCCATTTTGTAGTTTTCTTGCTAAATTAATAATAGTATCTTTATTAACTTTAGTTTTCTTTTCTATCCTTTCAAACAAATCATCATTAGACATTTTCCCCACCTCTAGAGTATTATATGAAAAAAACGAATTTGTGTTATTCGCCTTTTCTAATTAATTTTTTATTTTCAGTAACTTCTTCTACTTTACTTTTAAATGTTTCAATAAAGTCATCATAATTTACTTTAAATACTAAGAAATAATTTAATTTATGTTCTAATCTATTTAGTATATCAGCTAATTCTTTATTATCAGTAATACATTTATTTATTACTATATAATCTATTGCTTTTTTGTAAAGTAAAGATAATGAACTTAGAAAATTATAATCGGTATTTTTATTAACTAATTCATCTAAATTATCTATTTTATATATAGAATTTAATTTTAATAAATAAGTACAATCTAATTCATTTATTATTTCTATTTTATTTCTAGTATAATTATATACTACATAATATTTATATTTTTTATCAATTGGTATATATGAATATACTTGTCTAATTGCTATTCTTAAATCATTCATTATTCTTCACCCTTATTTTTAAAGTTAAGTATTATTGGAGTACCACTAAAATCTATATTTTGTCTTATTTTATTTTCTAAATATCTTTCATAGCTAAAATGTATTAAACCTTTACTATTTACTGATATATCAAATCTAGGAGGTTTAGTTCCACTTTGATGAGTAAAGTATATTTTTAGTTTTTTTCCTTTATATGATGGTGGTGGCGTTTCCATAAATGCTTCCATAATTATGTCATTTAGTATATTAGTTTTAATTTCTTTAGTTGCATTTTCATAACTTTCTAATACAAGTGGCATAAGAGTACTTATTCTTTTTCTAGTTTTAGCACTTAAAAAACATACTTTAGCATAAGGCATGAATTGAAAATTATTTTTAATATCTGTTTTCCACTTTTTCATTGCTGCATCTTTATCAGTTTCAATAGTATCCCACTTATTAACCACGATTACTATTGCTTTACCTGCTTCTAGAGCATAACCAGCGATATGTTTATCATGTTCTATTATTCCTTCTTCTGCATTAATTACAAGTAAACATACATCACTTCTATCAATAGCACGCATACTTCTTAATAAACTATATTTTTCTACACTCTCAAATATTTTTCCTTTTTTTCTAAGGCCGGCTGTATCTATTAAGATATATTCATTTTTATCATATGTTAAAACTGTATCTATGCTATCTCTTGTTGTACCAGCAATATCACTAACAATTACTCTTTCTTCATTAAGTAATGCATTTACTAGACTACTTTTTCCAACATTAGGTCTACCTATTACTGAGAATTTTAATCTATTATCTTCTACTTCTTCGCTTTCATCGAATTCACTAGTTACTATATCCATTAAGTCACTTATTCCAACATTATGTTCAGCACTAATAGGAATATATTCATCAAAACCTAAAGTATAGAAGTCATACATATTATCTTCGCTTAATTTATTATCTATTTTATTAATTGCAACAACAACTTTTTTATTAGATTTTCTAAGCATATCTCTAATTAATGTATCATTACTTGTTATACCTTCTTTTCCATCAACAACAAATATTATTACGTCGCTTTCTTCTATTCCTATTTCTACTTGTGCTTTAATTTCTTCATTAAATGCACCTTCACTTATATCAATACCACCTGTATCTATTAAATAAAATGGTTTGTCATCATATATACCACTAGAATATATTCTATCTCTAGTAACTCCAGGTATATCTTCTATAATTGATATTTTCTTTTTAACTAATCTATTAAATAATGTACTTTTTCCTACGTTAGGTCTACCTACTAAACATATAGTATTTTTTTTCATGGACTCATCCCCTTTCAAGTAACATTATTATAGCAAATAAAGTACATATTTACAACATATAAAAAGTACAAATTATTTTGTACTTAACCAGGTATAATACACCTATCATAATTTTTAGATTGATACCTATCACCACATTTTAAGTATCCATATGCTTTATTATTTATAAAACGAACACAACCAATACAAGATTGTCCATCAAATTCAATTGTCTCTATATATTTTTCATCAACTAGAGTTCCCAAATTTAAACGACCACTATAGGTATAATCATCATTTCTATATATATAATCATAAATTTTATTAGGACATTTTAAATCTCCAATAGGATTCTTGCAGTGATCCTCTAAGTATAGTAAACCTGCTTCAGCAAGTTCTTTTTCTTGTATACTCATAGTCTTATCATTACTATCACTAAGTATTTTCATTAAATTAGGTGTCACAATTATCATAACAACAGCAATTAATGCAATTACAGCAATTATCTCCACCAAAGTAAAACCTTTCTTATTCATATTACCTGCTTTCTTAATTATCAGCATTTGCACACACATCATCTATTACTACTTGATATGGATTATCAGCAGTACCATCACCACTAGAATATTTAACACATGACTTTAATGACACAACTGGATGTAAAAGCATTAAAAGCGTACTTTCTCCGTTATAATTAAGTGAAACTGTCATCGGCATATCTTCACCATTACTTGTTATACCTTCATTATATTTAACTGTACCTGGAGAAAAAGTTGCTAAATAAGGTCTTCCACTTAATACATCGTTTTCTGAATTTGAATTAAAATAAAATCTAGTTGAATAACTACTATCATAAGATTTGCCACCATAAACAAGTTCATCAATAGTAGGTAAAGCAACAGGATATGTAAGTTTTCCATTTCCTCCACTTGCAGTACTTACACTATATTTATCAGATAATCTTTGTTCAGTTAAATATAAAGTACCATCACTTTTCCCACCACATTTATAAGATGGTCTTTTATTACTATATCTTTGATTAGCAGCAGTAAAATCATACTTACTACTTGAATATGCATATGTATTATCACTACAATATATTGCAGTTTTACTTATATATTTATCAAAAATATAAGTATCCTTTGAATAATTCATCAAATTTGTTGAATACCAATCATCAAGTGTTTTTTTCATACCAGATTCTTCTCCATCAGAACCAATATAATCTGAATAATATCTATTTGATTCTCTATAACCCCACCAACTGCTATAAGATGGTTCTCTGTCACCAAAAGAAGTATGGTCTAAACCATGGTAAAGTAGTCTAACACTTCCATCTTCATTTATTCTTATTATTTTCCAATAATACTCTTTTAAAACTTCTTCACACCCATAATTATATAAAGAAGATTGACAAGAAGACAAAGTAGTAAAATCGGTATAATTGGTACTAGTTTCAGAAATATAACCTCTATAATAAACTTTTCCACCAAATTTTACCCAGTTATTAGTAGGATTTCCTGAATAATAGTAAGTCTTTTCTCCTATTCCATCTCCATTTACATCTTCAGTATATTGTGCAGTAGCAGTACTACTTTCTAAATAAATTGTTCTTGTTGTGTTATCTGTATTAGCAACACTGAAATCTGTTCTAGTTTGAACTGTTGGATTATCCTTTAATATACGATTTGCTAAACTACCTACAGAATAACCATAATCTTTTTCAAATTCAATATTACAACTTAAACCCGATGATTTAATATTTGTTATTGTTAAAATATTACCATTTATTGTTGAATTTGGACAGTCAGTAGTAACTCCTTCAGCAAAATATCCATCTGCTGGATTAAGTGTTATTGTTGCTATTCCATTTCTTCCTACTTGTACACTACTTGGTATACTTCCACCTGTTGATGTTAAATTAAC
>CAKORV010000038.1 GCA_934101625.1 uncultured Bacilli bacterium
AAACCAAACTCAGCATTAAGAAAATATGCTCGTGTAAGACTTTCAAATGGTTACGAAGTAACTTGCTATATTCCAGGTGAAGGACACAACTTACAAGAACACAGTGTTGTACTTATAAGAGGTGGACGTGTTAAAGACTTAATCGGTGTAAGATATCATATCGTTCGTGGTACATTAGATACTGCTGGTATTGATAAAAGACGTCAAGGAAGAAGTAAATACGGTACTAAAAGACCAAAAAATAAATAAGTAAATAATAAACGAAAGGAGTGAAATAAATGCGTAAAAGACAAGCAGTTAAAAGAGAAGTATTAGCAGATCCTATATATAATTCTAAAGTTGTTACTAAGTTAATTAACCGTATCATGTTAGATGGTAAAAAAGGTACTGCTGAAGAAATTCTACATAAGGCATTTGATATAGTAAAAGAAAAGACTGGTAGAGATCCACTTGAAGTATTTAATGAAGCATATAATAATATTCAACCTCAACTAGAAATTAGAAGTAGACGTATTGGTGGTGGTAACTATCAAGTACCAGTTGAAGTTAGAGAAGAAAGAAAACAAACTTTAGCACTTCGTTGGTTAGTTCAATATGCTAAGAACAGAAATGGTAAAGGTATGGCTGAAAAGCTTGCTGATGAAATCATTGATGCAGCTAATGGAACAGGTGGAGCTGTTAAAAAACGTGAAGACACACATAAGATGGCAGAAGCTAATA
Organism: uncultured Bacilli bacterium; assembly: GCA_934101625.1. Lineage (GTDB taxonomy): Bacteria > Bacillota_I > Bacilli_A > RF39 > UBA660 > CAKOLN01. Next base: position 721 of record CAKORV010000038.1, read on the forward strand.
AAGCATATGCTCACTACAGATGGTAATAATAAAGAAGGGAGAAATATAATATGGCACGTGATGTATCTTTAGATAAAATACGTAATATAGGAATAATGGCTCACATTGATGCCGGAAAAACTACATTTACTGAACGTGTTCTTTTCCATACAGGTATAACTCATAAAATTGGTGAAACTCATGATGGAGAATCACAAATGGACTGGATGGAACAAGAAAAAGAAAGAGGTATCACAATTACTAGTGCTGCTACTACTGCACACTGGAAAGGATACAGATTAAATATTATAGATACACCAGGACACGTAGACTTTACAATTGAAGTCTCTCGTAGTCTAAGAGTACTTGATGGTGCTATTGCACTTATAGATGCTCAAGCTGGTGTTGAAACTCAAACTGAACAAGTTTGGAGACAAGCTAATGAATGGAAAGTACCAAGAATGATATTCGCTAATAAAATGGATAAAATGGGTGCTAACTTTAAATTTAGCTTAGAAACAATTAAAGATAGACTAAGTGAAAAATCTGCTCCTATTGAATGGCCTATTGGTGCTGAAGATAACTTTAGTGGAATAATAGACTTAGTAAGTATGAAAGCATATCATTATGATGGAGAACAACATGAAAATGCTACTGAAATAGAAATTCCTGCTGATCTTAAAGATATTGCTGAAGAAAAGCATATGGAATTAGTAGAAATGGTATCTATGTTTGATGATGCTTTAATGGAAAAATATTTAGAAGATGGAGAATTAACTGTAGAAGAAATTAAATCTGCAATTAGAAAAGGTGTATTAGCTGGTGAATTTTACCCAGTATTATGTGGTACAGCTTTAGGAAATAAAGGTGTTAAATTAGCACTTGATGCAGTACTTGATTACTTACCAGCTCCAACTGATATTCCTGCTATTAAAGGAATAGATATGAATGATAATCCTATTGAAAGAAAAGCAAGCGATAATGAACCATTCAGTGCACTTGCATTTAAGGTTATGAATGACCCATTTGTAGGAAACTTAACATTCTTCAGAGTATATTCTGGTACTCTAAAAAGTGGTAGTTATGTATACAATTCATCTAAAGGAGAAAAAGAAAGAATTGGACGTATATTACAAATGCATGCTAACCAAAGAAAAGAAATTACAGAAGTATATGCAGGAGAAATTGCTGCTGCTGTTGGACTTAAAGACACATTTACAGGAGATACTTTATGTGATGAAAAACATCCAGTTATCCTTGAAAAAATGACTTTCCCAGAACCAGTTATTGAACTTGCAATTGAACCTAAATCAAAAGCAGATCAAGAAAAGATGAGTTTAGCTTTACAAAAATTAGCTAAAGAAGACCCATCATTCAGAGCTACTACTAACCATGAAACTGGCCAAACTATAATTGCCGGTATGGGTGAATTACACTTAGATGTATTAGTAGATAGAATGAGAAGAGAATTTGATGTTGAATGTAATACTGGTAAACCACAAGTTGCTTATCGTGAAACATTAACTCAAACTGCTGAATGTGAAGGTAAATACATTAAACAATCTGGTGGACGTGGACAATATGGTCACGTTTGGGTTAAATTTGAACCTAATAAAGATAACGGATATGAATTCGTTGACGAGGTTGTTGGTGGTGTAGTACCACGTGAATATATTGGTGTAGTAGACAAAGGATTACAAGAAGCTTTAGAAGGCGGAGTACTAGCTGGATATCCAATGATAGATGTAAAATGTACATTATTTGATGGATCATATCATGATGTAGACTCTAACGAAATGGCATTTAAGATTGCTGCTTCAATGGCATTAAAAGAAGCTAAGAATAAATGTAAACCTGTTATACTAGAACCTATAATGAAAGTTGATGTAGTTGTTCCAGAAGAATATATGGGAACAGTTATGGGAGACTTAACTAGTAGAAGAGGAAGACCACTTGGTAATGAATCAAGAGGAAAAGACTTACAAATCTCAGCAATGGTACCTTTAGCTGAAATGTTCGGTTACATGACAGTATTAAGAAGTAATACTCAAGGTAGAGGACAATATCAAATGATATTCGATCATTATGAAGAAGTACCAAGAAATATACAAGAAGATATTATTAAGAAAAATAGTATACAATAAATTGTCATAAAATAGTTATTTAGACTTGCAAAATAGGTAAGTTTTAGATAAAATTAATATGTATAAATGAAAGGAGAAAATAAAAATGGCAAGACAAAAATTTGATCGTTCAAAACCACATGTTAACATTGGTACAATTGGACACGTAGACCACGGTAAAACAACTTTAACTGCGGCTATTACAAAATTATTTGGTGAATTTGTAGATTATGCAGATATCGATAAAGCACCAGAAGAAAGAGAAAGAGGAATCACTATTAATACAGCTCACGTTGAGTATGAAACTGAAAAACGTCACTATGCTCACGTTGACTGTCCAGGACACGCTGACTATGTTAAAAACATGATCACAGGTGCTGCTCAAATGGATGGAGCTATCCTAGTAGTTAGTGCTACAGATGGACCAATGCCTCAAACAAGAGAACACATCCTATTATCTAGACAAGTTGGTGTACCTAGAATGGTAGTATTCATCAATAAATGTGATATGGTTGATGATCCTGAACTTTTAGACTTAGTAGAAATGGAAGTTAGAGAATTATTAACTGAATATGGATTTGATGGAGATAATACTCCAATCGTTAGAGGTTCTGCTCTTAAAGCTCTTGAAGGAGATCCTAAATATGAACAATCTATCAGAGACTTAATGGCTGCTGTTGATGAATGGATCGAAACTCCAGTAAGAGATAATGACAAACCATTCTTAATGAGTATTGAAGACGTATTCACTATCACAGGTCGTGGAACTGTTGTTACAGGACGTGTTGAAAGAGGTATATTAAAACTTAACGATGAAGTTGAAATCGTTGGTATTAAAGATACAAGAAAAACAGTTGTTACTGGTATCGAAATGTTCAGAAAATCACTTGATTTTGCTGAAGCTGGTGACAATGCTGGTGTATTACTTCGTGGTATCAACCGTGAAGATGTTGAAAGAGGACAAGTACTTGCTAAACCAGGTTCTGTTACACCTCATAAGAAGTTTAAAGCAGAAGTTTATGTTCTATCTAAAGAAGAAGGTGGAAGACATACTCCATTCTTCAGTAACTATAGACCACAATTCTACTTCAGAACTACAGATGTTACTGGTGTAATTGAATTACCTGCTGGTGTTGAAATGGTTATGCCTGGAGACAATGTTTCTATGACAGTTGAACTAATCACTAAGATTGCTATCGAAAACGGAACTCAATTCAGTATTCGTGAAGGTGGTAGAACAGTTGGTGCTGGTAAAGTAACTGAAATCATTGAATAATTAATTCAAAAAATAAAATCCCTTCGGGGATTTTTTTGTTTATAAAAAAGCTAAACAAAATGTGTACTATACAAAACTAGTAAAAAATGCATTTTTGTACAGTGTACTGTACAAAATTTAAAATTATATTAATTTAAATAATAATGTAGTAAGTGATAAATAAAATGATGAAAAGATAATATAATATTATAACTTTTATTTTTGTTTGCAAAACTTTGTATTTATGTTGTTTTGTGACAATATGGTTGTGAAGCTGAAAATCCTCATACAATTAAATATTTTCAAGTTACACAAACTCTTAATGATGAACAAGTTAAAATGAGAGAATTGAGAAGTCTGGAAAATATATCTGATAATTATGAAAAATAATTTTAACTATGGATAAAATTGTAAAAAAAACAAAATAAAAAAACATCATTTACGATGTCGTTTATTTTTCCATTGATCTAATTTCTTTAGTTGTCATTCTAACTTTTTTACCATCAACAGTTACAGTTTGAAGATTAACCTTTTGAGTCTTTCTAGTAGCCTTTAAACTGAAAGGTCTATTATTACCACTCATATTTTTTCTATTTGATATATTTTTTGCCATTTTTTTTGCCTCCTTAAACTCTTCTAATAATTTATCATAAAATGCTTTCTAAGTCAATCTAAATTTGTTATAATTTAACTATTGGAGGTATTTTATGTTATATATAGGTAGTCATACAAGTTTTTTAAAAGATAAAGGTTTACTAGGAGTAGTAGAAGAAAGTTTAAGTTATAATTCTAATATATTTATGTTTTATACAGGAAGTAATCAAAGCACATTAAGGTTTCCCATAAATAAAGAATTAACTAGTCGTGCTCATGAATTAATGATAGAAAATAATATAGATAAAACTAAGTGTATTGTACATGCTCCATTTATAATAAATCTTGCTAATAATACAAATGAAGAAAAATATAATTTTTATATAAATTTTTTAAAACAAGAATTAGATAGATGCATAGAATTAGATATAAGAAATATGGTTTTACATCCAGGTAGTTATACAAGTTTAGATAGAAAAACAGGTATAAAAAATATTGCTAATGGACTTAACATTGCGTTAAAAAATATTGATGGAGTAAATCTTTTATTAGAATATATGAGTGGTAAAGGAACAGAAGTAGGTAGTAGTTTAGAAGATTTAAGTAAGATATTAAATTTACTTGATAAAGATGTTTATGATAAAGTATTTATATGTTTAGATACATGTCATATAAATGATTCAGGAGTAGATATAGGAAAGTTTGATGAATTTTTAGATGAATTAGATAAGTTAATTGGTATAGATAAAATTAAATGTATTCATATAAATGATTCATATAATCCTATTGGATCACATAAAGATAGGCATGCTAATTTAGGATATGGTACTATTGGTTTTGATAAATTAATAGATGTAATATATAATTCAAGATTAGATAACATACCTAAAATACTTGAAACACCATGGATAAATAGAAATGAAAAAAATACTTATGCTCCTTATAAGTATGAAATAGAAATGATAAGAGAAAAGAAGTTTATTGACTATATTAATCAATAAACTTTTTATATTCATTAAATAATTCTAATAATTTATCATATGTACTAGGACTCATCATATTTTTTTTAGATTCTATGATTTCTAAACCATATCCATCTAAAATATCATCACAATTTTCTTTGATAGTAGTAACAAATAAATTAGCTTCTTCATCACTAATTTCTATTCCTTCATTTCTAGCAAAATTTTTAACTTTTTCTACATCCAACTTCATTGCATACATTTTAATTAAACTTTTATTCATAACTCACCCATAATATAATATGTTATAGCTTAAAAAAATATATCATAAGTTTAAATGATTTTTATTGACTATAGTACATTTATTCAATATTATATTTTCAGTTCACTTAATTGTCAGGTGATTTTCCCTCGGCCCTTTTTAGGAAAGTGAGGTGAGGTCCTATGAAAGGATATATTAATGGAATATCTAATTATTCTAATTATTATATTAGTTTTACTAATAAAACTATTCGAAGATTAACTTCGAACTTAGTAAGGGGGTCAAAAGTAAAGAAAAACACCTTTCTAGTTAGAACGGTGCTTTTCACCCAAACTGAGAACACCTGACCAACTAAAGTTAAGTGAACTCTTTTTATATTATATACAATATGTCCATCTGTATACATTATATCAAAAATAAACTTGTCTATATTCAGTAAAATAAACGTTTAAATCCTATAAAATAGAGCATTATATAATTGACAATTATAAGTTGAAATAGTAAAATTAAGTTATAAGGTAGGAGTGTGTACTATGAGAAATTAGACTCTTTTAAGAATACAAAAATAAAGATAATTTTTTATAGTTTTTAATATTTAAAATTAGAATAATAAGGTGTGATATTATGAAAAAATATATAGGTATATTTATAAGTGTTTTACTAATAGGAGTATTACCTATAATAATTAGTTTAAATAAAAAGGAAGATACAATTAGTAAATTAGAAACAAGTGGAATGATAAGTTATACTATAGATGGAAATACTGCCACTGAGAAGCCTACTAAAGGTAGTGGATATGTAGTAAAAAGCATTACTTGTAAAAATGGTAGTAATTTAGTATGGGATAATGATAATTGGAAAGTAGAAATAGGGACTTTAGAAAACTATGAAAATTGTAAAATAGATTTTACTAAAGATTTATCAAGTACAGGTAAAAGAGTTACTTTAACTACAGGAAGTACAGAAACATTTACTACAACATATAGTGGTCCAAAAAAATATGAATATAATGGTACCGATGGTACAGATGGAAGTGTTCAAACATTTACTGCACCAGCAACAGGAGAATATACAATTGAAGCATGGGGTGGACAAGGTGGAGAAGGATATCTTGCAAGTGGTAATCAAGCAGGTGGTTTAGGAGGATATTCTAAAGGAACAATAAGTTTAACTAAAGGAGAAGTACTATATATTTATGTTGGTGGAAAAGGACAGAATGGTTCAAGCGAAGCAGTTACTAAAACAGGTGGATACAATGGTGGAGGTAACACATCAACAAAAGGAAAAGGTGGTGCCGGAGGAGGTGCTACTCATATTGCGACTGCAGAAGGATTACTTAATGCGATGTCTTCAACAGCTAATAAAGCAAAAATACTATTAGTCGCAGCTGGAGGAGGCGGAAGTGCTGGATATGAAGGATATGTAGGTGGAGCCGGAGGAGGTACAACTGGTGAAGCATCTACTGGTTACTCAACATCATATACAGCAAAAGGTGGAACTCAATCTGCTGGAGGTGCAGCAGGTGGTTACACTAACTACAAAGGATCTGCCGGAGCATTTGGTAAAGGCGGTAATACAAATACAAACACAACTTATCCATACTCTGGTGCCGGAGGTGCTGGATACTATGGTGGTGGCGGTGGAGGATATCGTTCATCATCAAGTTATTATTACTATGGTGTATCAGGTGGTGGAGGAGGAAGTGGATTTGTTGCCACAACATTAACAAATACATCAACATCAACACAATCAGAACATACTGGTAATGGACAAGTAATATTTACTTATACAGTAAATGAAGATGAAACAGTAACACCGACAGAAGTTGAATATGTAATGGATTCAACAAGTAAAACATCAAGTAATGGAGAAGTAGAATTTTATTTAAAAGATAATGCAAAAATATACAAAGTAACAGGATGCGATGCAACAGTTGAAGAAAATAAAATAATAGTAAAAAATGTAACAAGTAATCAAACTTGTACAGTAACAGCAAAAGGACCAAAAATAGTAGAAGGAAGTCTTGCTTCTAAAATGTTAGAAGATAACCCAACTATAAGTGAAAGAACATCATTTGCATCAACACTTGCGACAGATACAACAGGAACAATATATCAAACAGACAAAAGTGAAAATAATACAATGATATATTACTATGCAGGAAAAACTACAAATAACTGGGTAAAATTTGGACAAAGTCATATTTATCAAGGTCAAAGATCTTCAACAAATACATCAACAAAGGATTATGATACTATGGAAGCATGTACAAGTGCATCATCATATAACTATAATTGTACAGAAGTAAAAAGTGATTTATATTGGAGAATAATAAGAACAAATGAAGATGGAAGT
>CAKORV010000039.1 GCA_934101625.1 uncultured Bacilli bacterium
AACGGATTAACTTCAGTTATACCACAGAAGGTTGCAACCAAACTTGAACCAACACTACCACGGCTACCAACAATATAACCATGAGCATTAGAATTTTCTACAAGTCTTTGTGCGATCAAATAAATAACATCATAACCACCATTTATAATACCTGACAATTCTTTATCCAGTCTTGTAGCAATTATCTCCGGTAATTCTTCTCCGTAAATTCTATGCGCATTGCCATAAACAGTATCTTTTATTATTTGTACAGAATTTTCCATTCTAGGAGGATTTAACCCAGGTTTAACTATTTCTACCGTACCAAACATATCGGCAACCTTATTTGAATTTGTTACAACTATTTCATAAGCTTTTTCTTCACCTAAAAATTCAAATTCTTTTAGCATTTCCTCAGTTGTCATCAAATATGCATTAGGTATTGTTTTAATATTAGGCTTAAATAAAGGATGGAATCCACCACCAGGTTGTTTCTGCGCAACCAAAATCTCTCTATATATATTATCTTCAGGATCTAATGTATGAACATCTCCTGTAGCAACTACCATTTTATCTACTTTTTCTGCACTTCTAATTATTTTATTTACAATATTATAAATATCTGCTTTACTAGTTACTTCTCCACTTTCAACTAAATAATCCATTATACTTGGTGGATTAATCTCTATAAAATCATAATATTTCATTAAATTCATTAATTCTTCTTCAGTATTTCTTTTTGCTGCTTCAAATATCTCTCCGTTAACACATCCACTTCCTATTATTAAACCTTCTCTATGTTTAGTTAATAAACTTTTAGGAGTTCTTGGAGTTTTATAAAAATACTTAGTTGTTGCATAACTAATAATTTGAAACATATTTCTTAGACCAACATTATTAATAGCATAAACTGTCACATGATAAGGTCTATTCATTTTATATGCTAAATCAGGATTAACTAATTTTTTTAAATCACTTATTGTTTCATAACCACTACTTAATGCTTTCAACATTTTATCAAATACAAGGGCCGTTCCTTCAGCATCATAGTCAGCACGGTGGTGCTTATCTTCTTCAAAGTGTACTCCATATCTTTTAACTAATGCACTTAAGCTATGTTTAGTAGCTTCAGGATTTTGTACTTTACTTATTTCCATTGTATCAAGTACAACATTATCAAATGTACCTAAATTATATTTTTGGTATGCACTTTCCATAAAAGATATATCAAATCTTGCATTTTGTGCAACCATTGGAGCATCTCCAATCCACTCTTTAAATCTTTTTACTACAGTTTCTTCATCATCTTTATCTTCTAACATTTCATCTGTAATATTTGTAAATATTGTAGTCCATTCTTTTAGTTTAAATCCAGGATTAATCAACTCATCAAATCTATCAGTAATAGTACCATTTTTTATTTTTACAGCACCAATTTCTATCATTTGATCTCCTGCAGTTGCATTAAAGCCTGTTGTTTCTGTATCAAATACAACATATTCACTATTCATCAAACTTTTATCAGAATCTTTATTTATTATTAATACTTCATCATCTACAACAAATAATTCTACTCCAAAATATACCTCTAAATCTTCTTTACCTTTATATACTTTAGGAAAACATTGAATACCATTTTTGTCAGTAATTCCAACACCACGCATACCAAAACTTTTAACTTTTTTAAGCAACTTTTTAGGTTCAATTAAGCCATCCATTTGACTCATAGTTGTATGACAATGTAATTCAACTCTTTTAACAGGAGCATCATCATGTCTTTTATTAACTTCTCTATTAAATGTTTCTATATCTCTTATATTAAATACTAAATCATTTAAATAAGTATCATGCTTAACATAACCTTTCATTCTATACCAAGAACCCTCTTGAATTCTTTTACCTAGCATTTTAGTTATATCTTTATCTTTAGTAAAAATTTTGGCATATATACTATCAGTATAATCACTTATTTTATATGTAATTATATTAAATCCACTAGCAGTTTCTTTTAGCTCACTACCGAACACAAAAACTTCTACCGTAACATCATTCATTTCTGCAATTATATTTTTAACAGGTGTAGCATTACTTTTTATAGGATTTCCCATAATAAGAGGACTTTCTTGTTTTTCCACTACTTCCACTATATCTTTTTGTTTAATCATTTCTTGTATTTCATTACTCTTACTTTCACTTATACAAGCATCAATTTTAACACCCAAAAATCCCATATTTAATAAAAATTCTCTCATTTTAGGAATAACTTCATTAATCTTGTTTAACTCGGCATTACTAGATACTTCAAAACTAATATTTAAACCATCGATATTAATATCATCTTCTTTAATACTTTTAAGTGTAGGACATTTTTCTTGATAATTATTAAATATATATAATACATAATCCCTTAATTTATCTATATCATCATGTTTCCATACAAAATAAACTTTACTAACTAATGGTAATTTACTAGATTTAACACACAACAAATTAAACAAACTTGTATCTATCATTTTATCTATCATTATATAAAGAGTCCAAGTACTATTATAATTATCTACTAAAACATTTTCTAATCTGGCACCTTCAAAAAATTTAAAGTACTCATTTTCTAAATTAATTTTATCAAAAAAACGCACCAACTTATTGTCCATATTAACACCTTCCAAACATAATTAATTATAACAACTTAAAAGCAAATAAACAAGCAAACGAATTAACAAAATAACAATATTTTTTTAACATTGCAATTTACAAATAAGATGAAAAATGTAAATTTGTGCAAAACTTTCATATACATTCTAATACAAAATAAAATTAAATATCCTATATAATTTTCCTCATAATTAAACTTTATCACGAGTATATATGTTTGTCAATACTTTGTTTGATATTTGTTGAATAAAAAAATTAACTTATATAGTTAACTTTTTAACAGATGATAATTTATCGTTTTTAATACTACTTAATCTAGAATCTCTATCAAAAACGATTTCACTATACATTAATTTATCATTATAATAAGTCGGCTTATTAGCATCATAACTTTTTGAATCATTTATTAGGACATCCATATTACTCAATATAAAGTTATCTGGCCTTTTATAACATATGATAGTTAATACATTTTCACCTAAACTACTCTTAGATAAAAGAATTCCTTCCACTTCTTTAACACTAGTTAAATATCTTATAATTCCCCTTAAATTCTTACTATTTACTACTCTTTTCATACTACTTCCTACCTTCTAACAAAATTTTAATACGTTTTTACTTGTTTTTCAATATTTTTTTATCATAATTCTATAAAAAATGCTTCTAATGCCTTTGATCCTTCTGTTATACCAGTTTTAATTTGATAATCTGTTTCTGCAAGTTTTAATATTATTCTTTTTAATTCCTTCTTACTAACATTATTAGAATTACCTACAGATAATTGAACTCTATAAGGATGCTCTTTTAACAAACTAGCTATATCTTTAAAACTCATATTTTTTTCATACAAAACCTTACACTCATACATAAGTCTAAATTGATTAGCAAGCATAGTCAAAATAACTACAGGTTCTTCTTTATTATTTAAGCTTTCTTTATATAAATTAAATATTTTTCTTTTGTCTTTTTTTATAACAGCATCCACTAACTTAAAAACATTATTGTCCTCATACTTTGTTATAACATTTTTAACATCTTCTAAATTAATAACTTTATCATTCAATTTATACAAATATAATTTTTCTAATTCACTATCAATTACTTTAGTATTACCTGATAATCTACTCGAAATTTCATTTATACTTTGATAATCTATTTTATAGCCCATTTCTTTAAAATAAGCATTTATATAATCATTAATATTCTTATCATCTAAAATTTTAAACTCCTTTGTAATACTTTTACTTTTTATTAATTTTACTAATTTTTTCCTTTCATCTAACTTTTCGCATACTATTTTAAAAATTAATATAACATCATTATTAGGATTTTCAATATATTTATTTAGTAATTCATTCTCAAGAGTTTCTTTTCCTGTTAAAAAAACACATTCGTTTAAAATAACTATTTTTTTATTTCCAAATAAATCGGTATAAGAACACTCTTCTATTACATCTTCAATATTAATGTCACTATAATTATAAATTATTTTAGTTTCAATATTATTTTCCTTCATTAATTTATTTATAAATTTATCTATTTCACTTTCAAATTCTCCATATAAAAGATATATCATAGTTTCACCATCCAAATTCATTATAAAATAAAAACTAGAATTAATCTAGTTTTATTTTCTTCCAGTAATACCATAATATCTTCTAACAAGTTTTATTCCTTTTGATGTTTGATTTCTTTCAATATAATAATCAAGTTTTTCTTTATCTAATTTAGTCATAGTTATATTTCCTTCATCAAAATCATCAATTATAGGTACTTTACATAAAAATTTATAAAATATATCTTTGTTTTCAAAATATTCAACAACATGTATTGGTACTAAAATAACATCCTTAAATCCTGCTTTTAAAACATTCTCATAATCTATAATACTTATTGGTTTATTAACTGATAATCCTTGTCCTTTTCCAAATATAAGTTTTAATTCATATGCATCAAACTTATCTACTCCACGAATAATTACATATCCATTTTTCTTCAACGCTTTATATATTTGTTTAGGATCAGTAACAGTATTTCTTGCAACGACTACATCAAAATAATCATGTGATACATCCATCTTTAAATTATCCATTACTTTGAATTTTATATTTTTTCTTCCACTTAATGCTAAATTTTTATTAGCCGTTTTTATCATTTCTATTGAATAATCTGTTCCTAAAATTTCCTTAACTTCAGGAAACTTACTAAGCAATTTTTCTCCACCACCTGTACCTAAATCTAGTACTTTTGAATTTTCATCAGTAACACTTTTTAAAAATTCATACATATCCCAATTAGTAAAACTTTCACTTTTGATATTAAATTCATCAAAATTCCAATTTTTTGTTTTATCATAATAATCTTTTTCTTGTATTTTCATAATATTCTCCATTCTTTTATATATTTTTGTGATTGAAAAAAGAACCTCCTTCCATGAACATACAGCAAAAACCAATCACACATAATTGTGTATGATATTTACCATTCATGAAGAGATTCTTAAGACTCATCATTATTCCTTTAAACATTTAGTTTATTGGTAGTAAAACGCGAATGGACCAATTGAATTACTACGTACCAAATATAACACATTTTATATTTTTTGTCAAATTTCTATTTTAATTGTAGACACACTATCATCTAATAAAAAGTTTGCATTTTGTATTTTAATTGTACTATTTATAGTAAAATTATTACTCATCACTTGAGTATGTTCTAAAAGATCCTTTAAATTAGAATATTTTTTTAATCTAATAACTTTAAATTTATTTTCATGAATCAAAGTAACATAAACAAAGTCTCTTTTATTTTTATTTTTTAATTCATTATATATATCGATTACTTGATATAAATTAATTGCATTATCACTTTTTTTATTAAAATCTATTCTTATATTTGGATAAGTACCTATGTAAGTAAATAAAACTTGATAACTTGCTAAATCCTTTTTGTTAAGTATTATTTTAACTTCAAGACTATCATAAGCACTATCAATTATATTAAGTGTCTCTAATATCATTGATACATTATCTTTTAAAATACTCATATCTCTTAAATCGTATTTATCTTCATATTTAATATAAACATTCAAACTATTATTATCAACATATTTATTTACAATATTTTTAATTATTTCTTTATCTAAACTATATAAATCTTCTATACATATTTTTTTCTTTTCAATTTTATCTCTAAAATCATTCTCAATGATAACAGTTTTTTTAACTCCGCCAATTCCATAAATTTCTGTAAGTCCTATTGCTTTACCACTTACTGGACTATAATAATTCTCAGATATCATGTCATTCTTAAAAACATACCCATCATTTTTTAAGTTAATATTTTCTTTAGACAAATAAGGTATGTAAATAAAATCACTAGTTAAAAATGTCTCTATTTCAAACTCTTTCATAACTTAATTATAACATATGTTTGTAAATAATGGAATACCTAAAATATTTGTATTAAATATGTTACATTAACTACAACTATTTTCATCTATTTCGTATGGACTATCTGGTGTACCATTTCCTGATTTAACTTTAGCACATTTGGAGATTGAAATAACTGGTCTAACAATCCCAGTACTATTTACAAAATCACTGCCAAAAAATCCTGGACTATTAGAATCATTAATTACAGATTCAGTTGAATGATAACTATACCAACGAAATGGAGAAAGTAGCCACCATTCATTAAGTCCTGTTATAGAATTTCCACTACTATTTGTATAATACCATACATATGGACTAGATAAAGTTACTACTAAAGTCCCACCGGCAAAGGATATTTCATCAGCAGTCATTAATGCTATCGAATATTTTAACTTTCCATTTCCTCCACCACTAGTACTTGCACTAAATTTATCAGCAACAGCTTGTGTACTTTCAAATAATCCATTACTCACATTTGCTCCACATTTATAAGAAGGAACCTTATTGGTATATAATCTAGTATAACTGCCATAATTAAACTGTGCATTTGAAGAATTACTATAATTTCCACTACCAACGCTTCTATCATTACAATATATTGCAGTCTTACTTATATATTTATCATAATTAGTTAATAAGTTATTTTTATACCATGTGTCTATTGCAGTTTTTATTGTACTGCTATTTGTATTAGTTCTGTTATTTGCTAAAGATCCAGTTGTTCCATACATATATCCTACATACATCGGATCAGCATAAGCACTATTAAATGCTGATGTGCCTATATAACCTTCTGTTGTATCATGACTAGTTCCTGAATATAGCATTCTTACACTTCCATCTTCATTAGTTCTTATTATTCTCCAGTAGAAACCTCCAAAGTATACCCAATTATTTGTTGTATTTCCTGAATAATAATATACTTCACTACCATCTTCAGTTTTATTTGTTTTATATATTGTTCCTGTTGTATTTGCTACATTAGTTGAAGAAAAGCTTGTTCTTTCACTTATTGTAGGATTATCTCTTAACATTGCTTGGGCTAGTGTTATTCCATCTTCATCAAGTGTTATTGTACAATTTACATCACTTTGTACATTTGATATTGTTAAGAGATTATCTGTTAATGTTCCATTTGAACAACTTATACTAGCATCTTCTAATGTATAACCATCATTTGGTGTTATTGTGAATGTTACATCATTTCCTTTATATACTTCTTTACTATTTGTATCACTACTTCCATTTATTACTACTACACTTGCTGTAAATAAGTTTGGATCTTTTGTTCCTACTTGTATTCCTAATATTCCACTTAGTATCTTTCCCATATCAACAGATTGATCTTCTTCTGTTTCTTTATATATTAGTTCTACTTTATATGTTTGTTTCTCTTTTGATTTTATTGGTACACTATA
>CAKORV010000040.1 GCA_934101625.1 uncultured Bacilli bacterium
CTACTTAATATAGGATAAACTATACCTATATGATTAGTATTAAATTTATTTTTTACATCTAATGCTATTTCATCTACAGTAACATAATTACCTTGACTAATACCCACGACTGCTTCAGTAATAGCAACAACATCTCTATCACTTAATTCAAAATTATCTTCTTTACTAGCTTCTATTACACTATTAACAACTATATCTTTTAGATTATCTCCTTCCTTAATAACTCCTGTTCTAATTCCCCTTACTACAGTTCCTATTCTATTCACTTTATATCATCCTTTCTATATCATTCATATTATCACAACTATAGTTTAACATAAAGAAAGTAAGTAGTAAATCAATTGTCAAAAACTTTACATAAGAAAAAATAGCCAATTAGCTATTTATCATAATTATAAGTACCATGTATCTTTTCTAAAGTAGTTTTATCAAAAGGTTCAACTACCCATTCATCATCTTCTTTAGTTAAATTAACATCTATAGTATATTCTACTCTTTCACTAGCATTCATCAATTTATCTAATTTATAATTTATATACTTCTCTTCATCATATTCTCCATCAATAATAAATTCATCATTATGACTACTTTTATAATCTTCAGCCTCTTGTTGTACTTTATAAAAATCATAAACAGATATTTTAACTTTAACAGTAGCTTCATCCCCATTAATATCTTCATCTAATATTTCATATTTAATATCAGAATATTGCATCTTCATAGCTTTAGTATAATTTTCTTTTTGTTTTTCAGTTTTTAAATCTATTCCTTCTGTTACAAACTCCAAATCATCAAGTACTGCATCATCTAATGCTTGATACTTCTTAAACAACTTAGTAACTTCATTAGAAGGAGTTTTATCCATAAAACACCCTACTGTAAGAAATAAGCTAATAAAAATAATTATAATTTTTTTCATCATTTCACCCATTAATAGAATTAACTAAATATACATATTTATACTATTTATTAGTAATTAAATTTAATATATTTAAAAATTCTATATGTTTATTACTATAACTTTCTCTTATGTTTGAAATTAATTTATCTAATTTATTATCTCCATTATTAGTATCAAACCATTCATAATATAAATAATCTATCATATCTTTATTATTTTTAATATTCTCTAATTCATATAATATTAAATTTACTATTCTTTTCTCTTTCCTAGTCATATTGTTAATATTTTCTTTATTTATAATATCAAAATCTATATTACTAACTTTCATAGAACTACTTAAATTAATAATTTCTACTTCTTCATTTATAATAAACTTACTCTTTAACTTAGATACACCATTATTATCAAATTTAATAATAAAAGCATTAATTCCATCCGTAACAGCTATCATATAATCAATAATAATAGTATTTCTACCACTAAATATTTGAGCCTTTCCCTTAATTTCTTTCATAAAACTATCACTTATTTTAATTTTATTAGTTAACATATTATAATAATCTTTACTATGTACTTTAATTAATAAACATTTTCTTACATGAAACATATCATCTGTATCTTCCCAATCATAAAAATCAATTAACTCTTCATTTAAATTCACTAATAAATCATATACGTATATCATTTTTTATCCTTTCTTAATACACTCATATATATTAATAAAATACCTACTAATATATAATAAAAATATATATTACTAATTATAAATTTAACATATTCTATAAAACTATACCCCATAGTTAATAAATTTAAATTAATAATTAAATATACCATTCCAATAGATACTAAGTATATACCTATAAAATAGAATAATAATTTACTCATCTTTACACTCCCTAATACTATTTTATTTCTTTTATTACAATTTTATAATATAATTATTATGGTGATGATATGAATTTTATAGAATTATTAAAGTATATTTTATTAGGATTAGTACAAGGCTTAACTGAAACTATTCCTATCTCAAGTAGTGGACATTTAATGATATTAAAAAGATTAATAGATTTAAATGTAGATTTTGATACAATTGCTATTTTAACTAATTTTGGTTCTCTTATAGCAATTATAATATTGTTCTGGAAAGATATTAAAGAATATGTAGTTAATTTCTTTAAATATTTATTTACTAAAGATAAAAACTGTAAAAGTGATTACAAGTATTGTTGGATGATAGTTCTAGGATGTATACCAGCAGGTTTAATTGGACTAGTGGTAAAGAAATTAGATTTATTTGCTAAAATAGAAAATAATATTAAGATAGTTGGTTTATCATTAATAATAACATCTATACTACTATTTATGGTTAGAAACTTCAAAGGTAAAAAAACAGATAAAGATTTAGGAGTTAAAGAAGCATTAACTGTTGGATGTTTCCAAATACTAGGATTATTTCCAGGAATAAGTAGAAGTGGCTCTACAATCGTAGGTGGTATGACAACTGGCTTAAAAAGAGATACTGCATTTAAATATTCATTTATGTTATATATACCAATAAGTATTGCTGCGACAGGATTAGAATTACTTGATCTAACAATAAATAAAACTTTAATTCCATATTATTTAATAGCAATATTAGTATCAACCATAGCAACATTATTAGTAACAAAATGGTTTAGAAAAGTAGTAAGTGAAGGTAAATTAATATACTTTAGTATTTATTGCTTAATAGTAGGTTTATTAGTTTTAATATTAATGTAAAAGAGTTTAGATTTAATTTCTAAACTCTTTTTATATTTCATTAAATTCTTTTATAGTTTCTAAAATTTTAAATATAGTACTATGTGGATTAGTAATTAATAATTGATTAAAATCAAAAGTTTTATCATATATTTCTTTTGCATTATTTTATGCTACGCCTGCATTAAAATATTCTAAAAATAAAGAATATTTTACACATTATTGTATTTTTTTCTCAAATTCACCAAAAATAATTTTCCATCAAAAAAACACTTATATCTAAGTGTTTAATCTAAATAATCAATTACCTCAATTCCATCATCTTCATTATCATCCAAATCATCTTTCAAATCTTCATCAATTATACTTTGAACATCTTCATCAGATTCTTTCTCTTCTTGCTCACTATCTTCTTCTACTTCATTATGTTCTTCTTTATTTTCACTTTTATTAACATTTGGTAACTCTTCTTCATACATAGATGATGATATCTCTTCTTTAGTTTCTTCTTTTAAATCTTTTTTCTCTTCTTTTACTTCAGGTTTATACTCATAACCTTTATTATCTCTATTCCATAAATTAATTATTTCTTCTTTAATAACATCAATATTAACATATAAATATTGTTGTTCATTCATTAAATTTTCAACCCTATTAGAAGCATCTAAACATTCAATATTTTCTTTAAATCTAAGTAATAAATCATTCTCTTTTTGATCTAACTTATCTTGTGTAATTGCAAGTGTTTTTTCTTCAATTGTAATTCTTTCATTAACTTCAATAACTCTTGCATCTAATTCTTTAACTTTAGACTTATAAGCCTTAACATCATCATTATATTTACCCTCTAAATAAGTCAAATCAGATATTTCATATCTAATACTATTAATTAAATTCTTATAAACATTTTCCATTGGAGAAATATTACTTTCACTATATAATTCCTTCAATAGATTATTTAATCTAGCATTCTTACTATCTATATCTTTATGAACTCTTTTAATAACATCATCAGCATCATTTTGAAGTGCTAATATTTCTTCTTTCTTTTTATCTATAACTTCTAGTTCTCTTTTTAATTCTTCTATTCTACTATTATGATAACTTACTCTTAATATCATAGCATCTTTATTTTCACCATTAGAATAAGTATTACTCTCTAGATTATCAGAATAATTTCTTTTCTTAGTAGTATATTTATCAATTAATTCAAATATATTACTATTTTTAACCTCTTCATGTGTCTTTTCATACTCACCTCTAGCTTTTTTAACTAAAGTTTCAAATGTCTCACTAACACTTTCAAAAGAATCATTGTTTCTATAAGCATCCAATAATTTATTTCCTAATATTACTGGATTATTATATTTAATATCTAAAGCACTATCTATTTCTTCAATTTCCCTATTTATACTCTTAATAATATATTTACTTTTTAAACTATCCTTATCTTGTAAAGTAGATAATTCTTTTTCCAATTGTTTCTTTCTATCTTCTAAACTATCAATATCCTCTTCAAGTTTAAGATCACTCAATTTATAACCAGTCTTCTTAACTAATATATTTACTAAATCTTCTAAAGCTCTATAATTCATAATATCACCAATCCAATTCTATTTTATTCTTTTCTTCTTTTACTTCAGGTTTACTATTAATTTTTAAATCTTTTATTTTTTCAATAATATCTTTCTTTACTGGCTTTTCTTCTTTTTTAATTTCTTCTTTTATTTCTTTAGGCTCTTCAAACTTGACACTATTTTCTATCTTTGAAGTATCATTATTACCAGGATGTCTTTCCCATTCTTTAATTAATTCTTCTTTTACTTTATTTATATCAATATACAAGACATCTTTAATATTATTTAAACTATCTATTTCTAATCTTAATAATTCACTCTTATTAATATCTTCCATTTTTTCTATATTATTAACATAATCATTTTCTTCAAGTTTTACACTTACTTTATTTAATTTATTACTATAAGTTTCTCTTTCTCTTTCAAGATATGATTTTCTATCATTATTTTTCTTTCTAGATTCTCTCACTTCATTTAAAACGCCTTCTGTTTTATTAAGTAACTCATTAAATTTATCTATTTTTTCAATAGTCTTATTATTAGTATTTTCTATCTTTTCAAAACTTTCATAAGTTGTAAAACTAGTTAAAGTATTATCTAGTACTGAATTTATTTTTTCCAAATCATTTTCCAATTTATTAATATATTCTTTAACTTTATTAACTATATTAACATCATTCTTTTCTGATTCTCTTAATTCATCTAATGTTTTATTAATTCCATCTAATTCTAAATCTATACTACTTATTTTTTCTTCTAAATAAGACTTATATCTCTTATCCATTTCTTTTTCTTCATGTGATTCATATGAATTATTATTTATCTTTTCTTTAAGATTATTATATTCACTTTCTAATGAACTTAATTTATCATATAAATAACTTAAACTTTCATATGAATTATTTTTATTAGCAAGATTACTAAGTAATTCAACTCTCATTCTAACTGTTTGATAAGGTTTATTTTCTTTATATGCTGTTAATAAACTTTTACCAACAATTTCCGCATTATTTTCCCAGTTTGCTTGTCTAACCTTTAAATCTTCAATCATCTTAGAAAGAACCTTTTTATTATTAGAACTCTCTCTTTCTAATTGTAATTCTTTAATACTATTTTTTACTTTGGTAAGTTCTTCTTCACTATAATTACTTTTTATATCAAAGCCCGCTCTTTTAACAAGAAGACTTATTAAGTTTTCTACTATATCATAATTAGTATTCACTTTAACCACCTACTTTTCTATTTTCCTATAGTAATTTTATCATTTTTAAGCATCTAATACAATAAGCATTTATTTAACATAATATTTACAATAAATATACTCACATGTATTTACTTATATTTACAAAAAAGAAAGAAAACAATGCTTCTTTCCTCATAAACTATTCTTCTAATTGTTTAGTTATTTCTACATTAACATTACTTATAGAATCAAATCTTTTTGTTATTTTATCTGTGGTAATATGTATATCTCTTACATCTTTACTTACTGTTTCGATATGACTACTTAGTTTATCCCATCTATCTTTATATCTCATAAATTCTTCACCTAGTTTATTAAGTTCAGAATGAATTATACTAGCATACTTATCTCTTTCCATGCCCATTAAAACAGATTGTATTATTGTAAGTAAACTCATTAAAGTTGTTGGACTTGCTATATAAACATGTCTTTCATATGCATAGTTGATTAATGATGTATGATATGCATTTATTTCTGCAAATATTGCTTCTGCTGGTAAAAACATAATTGCTTCACTACTAGTTTCACCACTTATTAAATATTTACTTCCTATTGCATCTATATGTTTTTTAACATCTGCATCAAATAATTTTTCTCTTCTTTTTCTTTCCTCTTCAGTTATACCTTTTTCTAACATATATCTATAATTTTCTAATGGAAATTTAGAATCTATACATATGTTACCTAAAGGATTAGGTGCAAAAACTATAGCATCAGCAATCACTCCAGTACTAAGAGTATATTGAAGTTTATATACTTTATCATTCTTTTCACCAAATACACTTGATAATATTTGATGTAAATTAACTTCTCCAAATATTCCACGACTCTTTTTATCAGTTAAAACACTTTCTAAACTAACTATATCATTACTTAAACTATCTATCTTCTTTTGAGCTTCATCTATTTTAGCAAGTCTTTCTAATACATTAGCAAATGTCTTATTAGTCTTTTCAAAATTAACATCTAATCTTTCGTTTACTTTATCATTAATTTGGTTAAGTCTTCTCTCTATTCTATCATTCATAACATTAAAATCATTAGTTAAAACTCTAGAAAAGTCCAACTTAAAATCACCTATTTCTTTAACCATATCTGTTTCTATCTTACTTAATGTTAAAGTAATATCACTTTCATTTACTTTTTTAATCTTAGTAATTATAACTATTAATAAAATAATAACGATTACTAAAATACCTATAATTAAATATTCCATATTATCATCTTCTTTCTATATAAATTCTATCAAAAAACATAAATAAAAACTAGCAAACAAATTAAATTTACTAGTTATTTTAAATTTAACTTTTTACTAAAAATTAAACTAATTAAATACATTATTAATACTACTACACAAACTCTAATAAGTATCATAGGATTTTTAATACTTTCAATTAAACTTACTCCTATATAGCCCCAGAAATATACTAATGATATTTTACCTAGTATTAAAGCTAATAAATATTTCTTTGTATCTATTTTACATATACCTGCGGCAATATTAACAAGAAATGCAGGAGTAAAAGGTATTGCTATTAATATTACTAAATTATTAAAACTGATATTCTCCACTATTTCAACTAATTTCTTTAACTTAGGATTTTCTTTAATCTTATTATACATCTTAGTACTAAAACCATTTTTAAATATAAAATAAGACATCATACATCCACATATAGTAAAAAACCAACTAATCAAAAAGCCAACTAAATTACCAAATGTCATAAAGTTTAAAGTAATAAATACTGATAAAGGTAGTATTGGTATCATTGATTCAAATAATATAAAAACACATCCTAAAAGAGCACCCCAAGTGCCTAAAAGATTTAATAAATTTGTAATTAGTTCATTTAATGCATCCATAATAATCCCTTCTAATACTATTATAATATATTTATATTATTCTTCAACTACATTTACATTATACCCCAAATAAGACAAAAC
>CAKORV010000041.1 GCA_934101625.1 uncultured Bacilli bacterium
GACTTGTGCCTATATATTTAATTTCACGAAAAAACTATGAGAGATAATTAATAAATTACCCCCCCCATAACAAACAATTGTTGTTACAGTTTGAGTTTTCCAATATTCTCATAGTTTTGTCTTACTCCTTTTACTTTATGTTTTAATTTTATCAAAACATTCAATTTAAATCAATGACTTTACTTCAGTTATTTTTTCTTCTAGCATTTCTTTGTCAATAAATCCTACACTACTAGATACTTCTTTACCATCTTTAAAAAACTTCAAATGCGGTATACTCATTATTCTAAATCTATTAGCAAGTTCATTATATTCATCCACATTAACTTTAACTATTTTTATTTCAGGATCATTTATTTCTTCAATAACAGATCCTAACATTTTACATGGTCCACACCAGTCTGCATAAAAGTCAACTAATGTTATACCATCTTTAACTAATTCATCAAAATTTTCCCCATTATAATAAGTCATTAATTACCCCCTAATAATTTGTTTTTATTTTCTTCAGTAAGTATCTTATTGTTAACCATATCATTTAAACTTTCACTTACATCTTTTTTATTATATACATCTTTTATCATATTCCAAGTAGATTTAGCTACATTACCTACTACTGGTGTTTTTTCAAGTACTGCATTATATAACTTTGAATTATTTAAATAACTAATGTTAAATATACTTAATACAAATACTATAATAAATAAGAATATATAAGCCTTAAAGAATCCTAATACTGCTCCAATTACTCTAGAAACAAAACCAAGTACTATAGTAGCATCAAATACTTTTTCAACTACATTTGTAACCTTTATTAATACTTCATATATAAGTCCAAATACTATTAATAATAATATAAATGCTATTATTGTGTATATTAGAACTGATATTGCTGCATTACCTCCTATTACAGGTAATTTAGATATTAAAAAGTTAGCTAATTGTCCTTTTAATTCCCAAGATAATATAAACACTAATAAACTACCAAAGAAACTTACTAAAGTACCTAATGCACCCTTTCTAACTCCATCTAATATTCCTATCATAAGTATTACAATTATAATTGCATCTACTAATCCCATAAACTTTCCTCCTTTTAATAATATGCTCTAAATAAAATATTTTTATTTATTACTTTCACTTATAGTTTACCACAAGTGATTATTTTCTTCAATATTAATATTTATCTGTATTTAATAACCAATCAACTACATTTATTTTTCTTATACCATTGTAATCAGTTTCTAAATCCATATCAAAAGTAATTAAATATTTTGGTTAATGATCTTTTGTTTTTTCCAAAGATTTTAATTCTCTTTCTAAAACTTTAGGTTCTCTAACTGATAATGTAAAATATAATCATATAATTTTTAATCTGCTTAAAGAAATAAAATAAATGGAAAAATATATACTTTTATGATAAAATCTTTTTAGGTGACGAAAATGACTATAGTTTTTAAAGTAAGTGACAATATTAAAGAAAAGATGATTGAGTATTATCAAGATAAAAGAAAAGAAAAGACTCCACCTTATGCAATATTTCAAGCTGTTGAAGCAGATACAGTTATTACTTTATATGAAAGTGGTAAAGTTATGTTTCAAGGAATAAGTGCTGATGTTGATGCTAATATGTGGAGAGATTTAGAAAAACATTTAAATAATGTTGATGTTGATACAAGAAGTACTGAAGAAAAAAAGAAAGATAGTATTGATAAATCAATTTATTATTATAGCGCTATTGGAAGTGATGAAGTTGGAACTGGAGATTATTTTTTTCCAATAGTAGTTACTGCTTGTTTTATGGATAAAGAAAATATTAAGTTTTTAGAAAGTTTAGGAGTACATGATTCTAAGAAATTAACTGATGAAAAGATTAAAAGATGTGCTCCACTAATCATTAAAAAAATTCCTTACGAATCATTAGTTTTAAGTAATAAAGAATATAATGAATATCATGAAAAGGGATACAATATGAATAAGATTAAAGCTATTATGCATAATAAAGTTTTATTTAAAATGAAAAATAAAGGTTTTAATTATGAAAAGATAATAGTTGATCAATTTGCTTTACCGGGTGTTTATTATAATTATTTAAGAGAAGCCACTAATAAAGTAACTGGAATTACATTTACTACAAAGGCTGAAGATAAGAATTTAAGTGTTGCTTGTGCTTCAATTATTAGTAGATATGTTTTCTTAAGTGAAAAGAAAAAACTTGAGGAAAAATTAGGAATGTCTATTCCACTAGGTGCTGGTGTAAAAGTTGATGAAGTTGGTAAAGAAATTGTTAAAAAGTTTGGTAATAATATTTTAAATGATATTTCTAAAATAAGTTTTAAAAACACTGATAGAATCCTATAAAATTATTTACAAATGAATTATACTATGGTATTATTGGTACATAAATTAATTAACGCACGCAAATTTACGCCGATATTTATTTATCCAGCGTTGGCGCGGGGTTAATTAATTTTTTATGTTTAAAAACTCTTTACAGACTAATGAAGTTATGGTATCATTAGTACATAAATTAATTAACGCACGCACAACTTGCCCCGATATTTATTATCTAGGGTTCAGACGCGGGGTTAATTAATTTTTTATGTTTAAAATTTATTTACAGACCAATTAAATTATGATATTATTAGTACATAAATTAATTAACGCACGCACAACTTGCCCCGATATTTATTATCCAGGGTTCAGACGCGGGGTTAGTTAATTTTTTTTATGTTTAAAATATCGTATAAATATTTTTTAGTATCTTCACTATTTCTAATTAAAACAGTTGCTTCATATATATTTTCAATATTTTTATTAATTATACTAAATGTAATTTTATACTTATAAAATCCAAACTTAGCATCTTTAATATGCTTTTTCTTTTTATAATTAACAAATTTTCTATCACTTGAATTATTAATAATTTCTCTTAAATATTTACTTAGTATACTTTTAATTATTTTATTGTCTAGATTAAGTTTTCTTGTATATTTAGAAAAAGTGTATTCTTTACTTGTTTTCTTATCAATAATTATATTATTATTCGTTTCTTCAATTTTATAAGTTAAACCTTTTTGTTTTTTAATATTTTTTATAGTTTCTTTATTAATAGTTTTAAAATCAAGTTTATTTAAGTATTCATTAGTTATTTGTAATCTATTAAAACTACCATCATTATTATATTTAACTTCACATTCTTTTAATGATGTTATTTTATTATTAATTAAATATTCATAATCTAAACATTCAATGTTTAATATTTTCAACACACACATAGTTAAATCCTTTCTTTGATTTACTATTTTAACAAATTGTTAATTATAAAACAATTAAAAAGATGTGATACTTCACACCTTTAACTTATTTTTTTCAACTCATCTAATATTTTTAATGCTTCCATTGGAGTTACTTCTAATGGATTTATATTACTTAAATATTCTCTTAGTTCATCTTTTTCTGGTTCTTTAAGTTCTAATTCAAATTGTTTAATATGTGTTTTTTCATTACTTTTATTTTCATACATATTAAGTAATTTTTCTGCTTCAGTAATAACTTCTTTTGGTAAATTAGCCAATTTAGCAACATTTATACCATAACTTTTATCAACTGCTCCTTCCATTACTTTATGTAAGAAAATAACCTCTCCATTAGTTTCTTCTACCCTAACATGAACATTTTTTATACCAGGAGTATATTCACTCATTTTAGTTAATTCATGATAATGTGTACTAAACATAGTTTTACAATTTAAATATTTACTAATATAAGTAATAATACTACCTGCTAAACTCATACCATCATAAGTACTTGTTCCTCTACCTAATTCATCAAATAATATCAAACTATTCTTAGTAGCATTTTTTAAAGCATAAGCACTTTCTTTCATTTCAACCATGAATGTACTTTCTCCACCCACTAAATCATCACTAGCGCCTATTCTTGTAAATATCTTATCAAATATAGGTAAATCTGCTTCTTTAGCAGGTACAAAAGATCCTATTTGATTAAGTATAACTATAATTGCCAAACATCTCATATAAGTACTTTTACCACTCATATTAGGCCCAGTTATCATTAAAATATCTGTATTATTATCCATTATAATATCATTACTAACATATTCATCTTTAATAACTTTTTCTACTACTGGATGTTTACCTTCAATTATTCTAACATTATGTTCATCATTAATATTAGGTCTTACAAAATTACATTCTTCACTTACTGTACTTAAACTTTGCATTACATCATAATAACTAATCATCTTACTTACTTCTTGTAAATCAGGTATATATTCTTTTACTTTTTCTTTTATTTCATTAAATAAATCATATTCTAAAGACTTTATCTTTTCTTCAGCATTAAGTATCATATCTTCTTTTTCTTTTAATAAAGGAGTAATATATCTTTCACCAGTACTTAAAGTTTGTTTTCTCATATAACCAAACTCTTCTTTAACATCTTTTATTTGTCCTTTACTTATTTCAATATAATATCCAAATACTTTATTATATCCTACTTTAAGATTCTTAATACCAGTTCTTTCTTTTTCTTCAGTTTCAAATTTACTTATAAAATCTTTACCATTTTTTCTAATACTTCTAAGTTCATCTAATTCTTCACTATAACCTTCTCTTATTACATTACCTTCTTTGATAGTAACTGGAGCATCTAAGTCTATTGAGCTATCTAATAAATCATATAATTCATTAAATGTTTTAAGTAATGGTAAATTTAAACTACTTAATACATTATTTATATCTGGTAATACTTTAATACTATTTTTAAGTTGTAATAAGTCTCTACCATTTAAATTAGATACTACTACTTTACCTACTAATCTCTCTAAATCATATATTTCATATAAGAATTCTTTAAGTTCACTTCTTAATAAAAACTCTTTATTAAATAATTCTATTAAATCATGTCTTTTAGTAATTTCTTCTTTACTTATACTAGGCATTAAAATAAATTCTTTTAATAGTCTTGCTCCCATACTAGTTTTAGTTTTATCTAATAGCCATAATAAGCTATATGTTCTATCTTTAGTTCTAAGTGTTTCTACTAGTTCTAGGTTTCTTATAGTTTCTTTATTTAAACTTAGGTAAGATGTTGAATCAACATATTCAGCTTTCATCAAGTGACTTATTTCTTTCTTTTGATTAAATGTTATGTAAGATATTAATCTTAATGAAGTATCTATAAGTTTAGAATCATTTAAATGACTCACTTTATCTTTAGATATACTAGTATAATCTTTATCATATATGCTTACAAATATATTATAGTTATTTTTTAATGTATATAAAAGTTCTTTATCAAAGTTATTATCTACTACTACTTCTTTAATTTGTAGATTAACTAATTCACTTATTAATTTATCTTTATCATAACCTATATATGTAACACATAGTTTACCACTTAATAAGTCAAGATAACTTAAAGCATATATGTACTTATAATCTGAGATGCTTGCTACATAGTTATAACTTTTATCGTCTAAGCTTTCTGTACTTGTAAGTGTTCCTTTACTTACTATTTGTATTACTTCTCTTTTTACTATTCCTTTAGCGGTTTTAGGATCTTCCATTTGTTCACATATAGCTACTTTATATCCTTTATCTATTAGTTTTTCTAAGTATACATTTAATGCATGATGTGGTATTCCACACATAGGTACTCTTTCTTTAAGGCCTGCATTTTTACCAGTAAGTGTTAGTTCTAATTCATGAGATGCAGTTAAAGCATCTTCAAAGAATAATTCATAGAAATCTCCTAATCTATAAAAAAGTAATACATCTTTATAATCTAATTTAGTTTTAATGTATTCCTTCATCATAGGACTTACTTCATTTATATCAACATCACTTAATTTCATACAACCACTTCCATAGATTATTTTACTATATAATTAGAATTTTTTCCAATTAAAAACCTAAAATATGTTGTTATTTTAGGCTATTAGGTTTTTAACTGCAACTAGACTCATCTATCTCATACGGACTATCTGGTGTTCCAATGCCTGATTTAACTTTGGCACATTTTGAAATTGAAATGACTGGTCTAACAGCATATGAACCACTCACGAGGTCACGGTGCAAGTTAGCTGGATATAAGGAAGAACTGCGGATATAAAACACGTCCGATTCAGAACTATCCCAGTCATAAGAAGAAAGCAACCACCAAGAGCTAGTCCCTGTTATAGAACCACTTGCACTATTTGTATAATACCATGCATATGGACTTTTTAAAGATGTCCATGCTCTTCCACCTGCAAATGATACTTCATCTGCTGTCATTAATGCAATAGGATATTTAAGTTGTCCATTTCCTCCACCTTCCGTACTTGAACTAAATTTATCTTCTATTGCCTGTGTACTTTCAAATAATCCATTACTTGCATTTGCTCCACATTTATATGATGGTGTTTTATTTGAATATAACCTTGTGTAACCACCATAATAAAATGTTGTACTATTATATGAACCACTAGATACACTCCTATCATTACAATATATTGTTGTCTTACTTATGTATTTATCATAATTATTTAATATATTGTTTTCATACCATGTGTCAATTGCTGTTTTTATAGTACTATCATTTGTATTTGTTCTATTATTTTCTAATGAACCAGTTGTTCCATACATATATCCTACATATAAAGGATTTGTATATGTACTATTAAATGCTGATCTTCCGATATAACCTGATGTCGTGTTATGACTTGTTCCAGAGTATAGCATTCTTACGCTTTCATCTTCATTAGTACGTATTATTCTCCAGTAAAATCCTCCGAAGTATACCCAGTTATTTGTTGTATTACCTGAATAATAGTATACATCACTTCCATCTTCTGTTTTATTTGTTTTGTATAATGTTCCTGTTGTGGTTTCTACATTTGTTACACTAAAGTCTGTTCTCTCTTTTATTGTAGTATTATCTCTTAACATTGCTTGGGCTAGTGTTGGTAATGCAGAATTTAATGTTATTGTACAATT
>CAKORV010000042.1 GCA_934101625.1 uncultured Bacilli bacterium
TATTTCTTTTAATAATATAATTATATCTTTAATATTAAAATTAATATAGAAGTTTTTATTGTCTAATAAATAAATTGATAACCTAACTTTATCAACATTATTTAAATTATTATACATATCTAATAAATCAAAAACTTTTTTAGTATTATTATCTAATAACATATTTTACCTGTTTTCTTTATTTATATTTTTAAAATCAACTTAAATTTTTGAATAAAAGTTTTAATTCAAAATTTTATTTTTTAGAAAAATCAAAAATATTAAATATTGATTTTTTCCTTATTTTATGGGCTATAAGTAACTTTTCTTAATTACTACCTGTGTCTATACTATATTCATCCAACTCTCTGTTTCATACCACCAGATAAACTACTAATCTTTTTATCCATAAATTCACTTAATCCATATTTTTCTAATAAACCTTTAACATATAGAATATTCTCCTCACTACACTTATCCTGTATTTTCAATCCAATAATAGCATTCTCATAAACACTTAGCCAAGGAAACAAGCTATCATCTTGAAGCATATATCCAACTTTAACATCATCCTTAAAAGCAAACTTACCATCAAAATCACTATCTAATCCTGCTAATATATTAAGTAATGTACTCTTACCACATCCACTAGGACCAACAATAGAAACAAACTCACCATCTCTAACACTTAAAGATAAATTTTCTATAGCCTTAACCTCTCCACTTAAACTATTATAACTTTTACTCAAATTATCAATAACAAGTAAATCATTCATTTACATTAATGACTATATCTTCAAAATTAACTTTTTTATCTAAAGCATTATTATATTCCATTAAATCTAGTAAATTATTATAAGCACTTTCTTTAATAGAAGTATCCTCCCACCAAGAATCAGCATCTTTATATCTATCAATAACCTTTTCTATATCTTCAAGACTATTATTAGGAAACTCACTCTTAATAACCTCTGCAATAGTTTTACTATCATTATTCTTAACAAAATCTAATCCTTTTTGAATCGCATTTGTAAAACTTTTAATAGTATCTCTATTATTATCTAAATAACTTTTCTTTGTATGAAAAACAGTATAAGGAACTTCACCACTCAATAAACCTAAACTACCCAAAACACATCCAAAACCCTCTTTTTCTATACTTAAAGCAGTAGGTTCAAAAAGATTAACAAACACTTCTTCCTTACTTCCAATATATGCTCCACTTAAAGAAGCAAATTCAACCGATGTATCACTAATAACATCACTAGATTTTAATCCATTCTTATATAAGGCATAATTAAACACCATTTCTGGCATTCCACCTTTTCTACCAACCAAAATTCTCTTACCCTTAATATCATCTAAACTAAAATTATCTTTATACTTACAATCTCCAACTAAAAATTGTCCATCTCTTTTAGTTAAACTTGAAAAATTAACTAAATAATCCTCTTGACCATTATCATAAACATAAAGTGTAGCTTCTAATCCACTAAGTCCTACATTAGCATCCCCAGACAAAACAGCCGCAGCAACTTTATCAGCTCCACTAGTTAAAATAACTTCAACATCTATACCTTCATCTTTAAAATAATCATTATGAATACTAACATAAAACGGTGTATAGAACAAACTATGAGTGACTTCGGAAATAACAATTTTTTTATTTACAGTTTCTTCTTTTCTATTTAATAAACCAAATAATCCAAAAATAAGCAAAGCAAACACTCCTACACTTAATAATATTTTCTTCATTTTACCCTCTCTTTCTAAAGTATTATATGTCAAAAAAATTATTGTGTTATCATACTAAATATTTGATATAATTAAAATGAAAGGACTTAATATATGAAATATACTTTATATAAATTAGCAAGACCAATTCTAACTTTATTTATGAAAGTATTTTATAAAGTAGAAATAATTGGTAAAGAAAACCTAATAACAAATGAATCTAATATACTCGCAGGTAATCACACAAGTAATTTAGATGCTTTACTAATAATATCATCCACTAAAACAAATATTAGATTTCTCGCAAAAAAAGAATTATTTAAAGGTATATTAAAACCATGTTTCTTATCATCAGGTGTAATACCAGTAGATAGATCAAAAAAAGATCCTAAATCAAAAGAACTATCTTTAGAAGCACTTAAAAATAATGAAACAATATGTATATTTCCAGAAGGCACTATAAATAGAACTAAAGAAACAATCATGCCATTTAAATACGGAGCAGTATCATTTGCTAGTAAAACTAATTCATACATAACACCATTTATCATAAAAGGAAAATATAAATTATTTAAAAAAAGTGTATCGCTCACATACTTAAAACCTTATAAATTAGAAACTAATGATTTAGAAAAAGAAAACAATAAATTAATGAATATAATAAAAGGAGAGTTAGAAAAATGAAATTTTGGTATAAAACTTTAAAAGCAATATTAAAACCAATATATAAATTATATTATAATCCAAAAATATATAATAAAGAAAATTTAAATGTAGAAGGTCCAGTTATATATGCTGCAAATCATATACATTTAATGGATCAATGTAACATAATAATAAGTACTAAAAGAATTATTACATTTATGGCAAAAAAAGAATATTGGGATTCATTCAAAACAAGATGGTTCTTTAAAATAGTTGGATGCATTCCAGTAAATAGAAGTATACATGATGAATCAGCTAAAATGAAAGCATTAGAAGTATTAAATAATGGAGGCGCTATTGGGATATTTCCAGAAGGAACAAGAAATAAAACAAAGCAAAAATTACTTCCATTTAAATTTGGAGCAGTATCAATGGCTAACAAAACAAATGCTACAATTGTACCCATCGCAATAACAGGTCACTATAAATTCAGAAGTAAAGATTTAAAAATAAAAGTAGGTATACCATTTAAAGTTAAAGACAATGATTTAGAAAGCGCAAATAATAATCTATATAATCAAATATCAACAATGATAGATGAACTAAAAGGAGTAGAAAAATGAACATTGAAATAAGAAAGTCTGAAATAAAAGATTTAAAAAAAGTAAATGAACTATTAACTAAATTAATAAGATATGAAAAACAATATGACAACAATATAAATGGAGAATGTACTATAAATAACTTTTATGAAAATATAGTAAATAATTCAAACAATATAATTTTCTTAGCATTAGATAATGAAAGTATAATAGGTTATCTTTATGGATACATAGAAAATAATGGAGATACTTGTATAAATCTAGTTTCTAAAATAGATGCATTATTTATAGAACAAGATTATAGACAAAAAGGTATAGGAAATATGCTTATTAATGAATTTAAAAAATGGTCTAAAGAAAAGAATGCTAAATATATAGAAGTAGATGCAATGAAAGAAAATATAAAAGCAATTAATCTTTATAAGAAAAATAAATTTGTTGAAAAGAAAATAACTCTAATTAGTGAAATATAAAAGGAGATTAGAATGGAAAAATATAATAAATTAGTAAGAGATAAAATTCCAAGTATAATAACAAATAATGGAGAAATACCAGTAACAAGAATATTAAATGATGAAGAATATAAAATAGAATTAGAAAGAAAATTATATGAAGAATACCAAGAAGTAATTAATTCCAACGACAAAGATAGACTAGAAGAGTTAGCTGATATGATAGAAGTAATAAAAGCCCTAGCAAGCCTAGAAGGTAAAAACTTACAAGATATAATTTTAATCGCAGAACAAAAAAGAGAAAAACGAGGTGGATTCAAAGATAAGATTTATCTTGAAAGAGTACTAAAGAAATAGAATTAATATGTGATAATAAATGAATAAAAAGACTATAAAAGTAAATTCAATAATTTGTGTTTTAGGAATAATTATGCTTATGTTTATATATTTTAACGAAATATATAAAACCAAAGACTACATTAAAACAAAGACACTAATTACTGCAAATATAGAAAATACTGATTTAGGAACAAACGACAATTCTAACTCTAATAAATATAAATATGTTGAAGTAAAATATGAAACACTAAAAGAAATAGGAGAAAAATTAGTTCAAGAATATTCAAATAATGAAAAGTTACAACTAATTATAGAAAAAAGTCAAACATTGTCTAAAAAGATAGAAAAATAGAATAACACTTTTTACTTGAAAAATTTTAAAAATGTGGTAAAATAAAATACAACTCGGAAGGGGTGTTTTATGAAAGAAAGATTAGAAGAATATAAAAAACAATTAAGTAGATTAAATGAAGAACAAATAATTGAGAGAAATCTATATTTAAAAGGTTTAGCTGAAGGAAAAATACAAGGACCAACAACAGGTTTACCAACTATAGATAAGCCTTGGTTAAAATATCATAGACAAGGTGCAATAAGAGAAAATATGCCCCAAATGACAATATATGATTATCTTTACGAAAGTAACAAAAATAATCTTTTAAACACAGCTTTAGAATATTTTTTAGGAAAAATATCTTATTTAAAATTATTTATCAATATAGAAAAAGTTGCAAAAAGCATAAGTGCATTAGGAGTAACTAAAGATGATATTGTTACTCTATGTATGCCTTCTGTTCCAGAAACTATTTATACTATTTATGCCTTAAATAAAATGGGAATAGTAGTAAATTTAATTGATCCTAGATATAGCGAAGACATGATAAAAGAATTATTAAATGAAGTTAAATCTAAATATTTAATAACAATAGATGCATCTGCAGATAAAATAAAACAAATAGAAAAAGAAACTAGCTTAGAAAAAATAATATATGTATCTCCATTTGATTCACTTCCTTTAATTCCAAAATTCATAGCAAAAAGTAAATCTGAAGAACCAAAAGTTGGAAGTGATTGGATTAGTTGGAATGAATTTATGAAGCATCAAAAAGATTACCAAAGAGAAGAATATAAACCAAATAAAACGAAAGTTATCGTACACACTGGAGGAACAACTGGTAAACCAAAAGGTGTAAAATTATCTGATGATAATATAAATTCTATAGTTTTTCAATATAAAAATGGTGCTATTGAATTAAGAAAAAAACAATCTTTCTTAGACATAATACCACCATTCGCAGCATATGGAATTTGTAGTTCGATACACATGCCTTTATCATTAGGAATGAAAACAATACTAATTCCTAAATTCAATCCAAAAGAATTTGACACATTACTTTTAAAACATAAACCTACACATGTACTAGGTGTACCAAGTTTTTGGGAACAATTGTCAAAAAATCCTAATATGCAAGATAAAGATTTATCTTTCTTACAAAGCCCTGGTGCTGGTGGGGATGCATTTACAGAAGCACAAGAAAACAATATAAATGAATTTTTAAAAAGTAGAAACTGCAAATCCAAAGTAATAAAAGGTTATGGAATGAGTGAAGTAAGTTCAAGTGCGTGCACTTGTACAGATAATTCAAATGAATTAACAAGTGTTGGTATACCATTATTAAAAACCACTATAGGAATTTTTGATCCAGAAACAGGTCAAGAACTTCCATATGATATAGAAGGAGAAATATGTATAACAGGACCATCAGTTATGGTAGGTTACTATGAAAACAAAGAACTTGAAAACAAAACAATAAAACTACATAATGACGGATTAAAATGGGTTCATACTAATGACCTAGGATACATGAATAAAAATGGAGTATTATACTTTACTGGTAGAATTAAAAGAATGATAGTAAGATATGATGGTTTTAAAATTTATCCTTCTTCAATAGAAAAAGTAATTGAACACACGGAAGGAATAGACTCAGTAGCCGTAGTTAAAGCTCATAGTGACTTAGGTAACATTGCAAAAGCATTTATGGTACTAAATCCTAATGTAAAAAATAGTGAAGAAGTATTAAAAAAAGTTTTAAACAATTGCAAACAATCACTTGCAGAAAGATCAATACCTGAAGAATTTGAATTTATAGAAGAATTACCTAAAACAGATTTAGGAAAAATAGACTACAAGGCACTAGAAAATATAAAACACAAATTATTGAAAAAATAGTTTTAAAGACTATTTTTTTATTTGAAATTATATTATAATGATACTAGAAAGTAGGTAATAACATGACATTTGGAATATCATTTTCTTGTTTAAGTATTTTTTATAGTATCTTGTTAACTATCACATATTTTAAAAAAGAGAGAAAAAATAATTTTGAAACCAAACTTTATGGTTGGCTAATAATTACAAACTTAATAGGACTTGTACTTGCTATTTTATGTTACTTTTTTGTTTTAAATATGGACAAATACCCAATTTTAAATTTTATATTTTCAAAGTGCTACTTAATTTATTTAACAACATGGATTATGATTCTTACGATGTATGTAATAATGATATCGAGTAAACAGGATTCAAAAAAGTTATGGGAAAAATTACTACCAAATATGATTATAATATGGGTAATCGCAAGTATAATTACTATCTTATTACCTTTAGATTATGTAAATACAAATGGGTTGGTTTATTCATATGGACTATCAGCTAATTTTACCTACGCGATTGGTTTCATATTTGAAGCAATTAGCTTTGTGTTTATGATAAAAAATATAAAACAGGTAAAAACAAAAAAATATATACCTATAATTGCTTATATGATCGGAGGAACAGTAATAGTTATAATTCAGAAATTAAATCCGAGATTACTTTTAATGACATCTACTGAAACTTTTATTACTTTCTTAATGTATTTTACAATCGAAAATCCTGATATGCAACTTATTAACCAATTAGAACTAGCCAGAAATAAAGCAGACCAAGCAAACAATGCAAAATCAGATTTCTTATCAAGCATGTCACACGAAATAAGAACACCATTAAATGCAATCGTAGGTTTATCAGAAAATATGCAAACAGAAACAAATATGAATGTAATACACTCTAATGCAAAAGATGTAGTCAATGCAAGTTATATACTTTTAGATATAGTAAATAGTATACTAGATATAAGTAAAATAGAAGCAGGAAAAATGGAAATG
>CAKORV010000043.1 GCA_934101625.1 uncultured Bacilli bacterium
TGGAACTCAACTACTTGATATATATTACCTTCATAACTAATAGTCATTCCATTTTTAATATCATTTACATTAAACATTATTAATCAGCCTTTCTTTCTTTATGAACTGTTGTTTTATTACATCTAGTACAATGTTTTTTGATTTCTAATTTACCTTCAGTATTCTTTTTATTTTTACTAGTTAAGTAATTAATTTCTTTACAAACTGTACATTGAAGTGCAACGCCTTCTCTATTTTCTTTTTTAGCCATTATATTCTGCCTCCTTTTTTTAACAAGTAGATTATAACAAATATTTTTGATGTTTACAAGCAAAATAGATTATTTTTATTGATTTTAAGAAAATTTTATGGTATAAATATAGATACAAGAGATGTAGTCTTGCTGACGTGACAGCGGGGGTGCATCTCTTTTTTATTTTCTTTTAAATACTTTATATATTTTATTTTTCTTTATTATTATTTTATTTACAAAGTTTGTATCTTCTCTTTCGTAAATCCTTTTTAATTGATTAATTATTTCATTAAAATCAAGTTTAGACTTTGATAAATCCAATATAAAATTATTACTTTGTTTATTTTTTCCATACACTGCATGATATAATGCTTGATTACTACTACTGGTTATTGTTTTTAAATCCCATCTTTCTTTATTAATAATAAAATCAGGTGTATTAATTTTTTTTGGAAAATTAACTTTTGGTACTAATATTACTTCATAACCAAATACCTGATTAATCCAATAAGCAATATTTAACTCTTCTCTAGAATAATCAAATTTAACGTGTTTACCATCAACGATATATACACTTTTATCATGAACATAAAAATGTTGTAGCCTTACATCATAAGTAATTTCATCATTTTTAAAATTAGTAGTAATATCAATATAGTTGGCAGTGTCTTGTAACACTTTATTCACAAATGCATTCTTCACCTCCAGTCTGTTAAAAGATAAGCTTATGTTAACATAATTAAGAAAGTATAACAAGCAAAATATTGAAAAAATACGAAAAAAACTATTGAATTTTAAACTAAGTTATGGTATAAATATAGGTACAAGGGATGTAATCCTGCTGAAGTACCAGCGAGGTCACATCCCTTTTTATTTTTATTAATTTATGTTAAAATACTAATCGAGGTGAAATAAATTATGAAAACAGTTTTAGTAACTGGATCTAGTAGTGGTCTTGGAAAAAGCATAATAGAAAAATATGCCAGTAATGGATATAATACAATAATTACCTATTTAACTCATGAAAATGAAGCATTAGAATTTAATGAATATATAAAAAATAAATACAAAGTTAAAAGTATATGTGTTAAATTAGATATTAGTAATGAAGATGATATACAAAATTTATATAAGTTGATACTTAATGATTTTGGTAAAATTGATGTTTTAGTTAATAATGCTAGTATTTGTAATGATACTTTATTTGAAGATAAGACTAAAGATAACTTTATGAAAATAATTGAAGTGAACCTTGTCGGAACTTTTTTAATGAGTAAAACTTTTGGTAAACTTATGTATAACAATAAAAATGGTTCAATTATCAATATAAGTAGTAATAATGGTATTGATTCATATTATTCAGAATCACTAGATTATGATGCATCTAAAGCAGGTGTAATAAATTTAAGTCATAATTTAGCTAATGTTTTTTCTCCATATGTAAGGGTTAATACGATATGTCCAGGATGGATTGAAACTCCTATGAATGAAAATATGAGTGAAGAATTTAAAAATAAAGAAATCAATAAAATTTTACTTAAAAGGTTTGCTAGTCCAGAAGAAATATCTAATTTAGTTTATTTTTTATCAAGTGATGAAGCAAGTTATATAAATGATAGTGTTATTAAAATAGATGGTGGTAAAGTATGTTAAAATTTAAAGATGAGTATATTAATTTAGTAAATGAAAAAGAAAAAGAACTAACTAGTATATTTAATGAAATTAATGATAATGAACTATATTTTAGTAAAAAAGTATTAGATGCATTTCATAAGAATAATTTAAATGAAAGTGATTTAGTTGGCACTACGGGATATGGGTATAATGATATTGGAAGAGATAAAATAGAAAGTATTTATAGTTCAATATTTGGTAGTGAAGATGCTTTAGTTAGAAGAGAATTTATAAGTGGTAGTCATGCGATTAGTACATGTTTATTTGGTATTTTAAGACCTAATGATACATTTTTATCTATAAGTGGTACTCCATATGATACTATGCATGAAGTAATTGGTATTAGAAATAATTCCAGTTCATTAAAGAGTTTTGGTATTAATTATAAAGAAATAGATTTAATTAATAATGATTTCAATTATGAAGAGATTAAAAACAATTTAGATAATATTAAAATGATATATATTCAAAGATCTAAAGGATATTCTACTAGAGAAAGTATTAATATTGATAAGTTAGCTAAAGTAATAAAATTAATTAAAGATATTAATAAAGATATTATAGTGTTTGTAGATAATTGTTATTGTGAATTTGTTGAAAGAAAAAGTCCAATTGAAGTTGGAGCAGATGTATGTGTTGGTTCTTTAATCAAGAATTTAGGTGCAGGTATATGTACTAATGGTGCTTATGTTGTTGGAAGGAAAGATTTGATTCATTTGATAAGTGAAAGATTAACTTTACCAGGTGAAGGAAAAGAACCAGGACCTTCCTTAGATGCTAATAAAATGTTTTTAATGGGTATTTATTTAGCACCTAGTGTTGTTGCTTCTAGTTTAAAGATTAATTACTTAATATGCAATGTTATGGAAAGTTTAGGTTATAAAGTTAAACCTAGTTTAAATGAAAAAAGATGTGATATTGTGTTAAGTTTATATTTAGAAAATGAAAATAATTTAATTAAGTTTTCTAAGGTGTTACAAGAAAGTGGTGCGATTAATTCTAATGTTACACCTATTCCATCAGATATGCCTGGTTATGATTCTAAAATAATAATGGCTAGTCCTTCATTTACTCAAGGATCATCTATAGAATTATCTTGTGATGCACCATTAAGAAAACCATATATACTTTATATTCAAGGTGGTTTAACTTATCAATATGGAAAGTTAGCTTTAATAAATATTATAAGTAATTTAAAAGAAACTGATTAGTTTTTAATTCTAATCAGTTTTTATCTTTCATAATTATTATAAGAACACTCTTCCATGTCTTTTAAATATTCATATGTTTTATTACTTCCATTATACTTAAATAGTTTTATATTTTCTCCATGAACTACTAAATAATCACTATATTTTTCTTCAATATAATAATCAAAGCATTTATCTATATCATCTTCTCCTATCATAAATATATATGGTTCTAAACGAGTATGATCAAAAGTATCATTACTAAATGTACCATCTGAGTCATCTATATACGCGATTAAATTACCACGATTATCTATCATATTTAATCTATTTATATTAGAGTCTCTTTCTTTATATATAATAACATTATCAATAGGATTATCAAAATATGATATATATTTATCTGAATCAAATAGAATATTCCCTTTCATATCAAATAAAGTTAATTTTTGGTATCCCTGAGAATGAATAAAATCCTTATGACATAAAATACTATAATTATCACTATATAAATAGTTATATGTACATGAAGTATAATTTTTATCTAATAATGTAAAATTTTCTCCATTAAAGAAACCAAATTTAAAACTTGAAGTATCTTCCTTTTTCTCAATTTTAATTAGTTTACCATCAGTATAAGAAAAATCATTACTATATCCATTATCAAATACAATACGATTATTACCAGTTATAAAATCATAATATACTTCATTATTATCTAAATTAATATATAGATTTAATCCGTATATAGAAACTCCATATGCATTTTTTTCTTTTTCATTTTTATCTATATATGAATAACCAAGTAATGGGTTTGACCATCCATCATCAAAATCTTTTAGTTCTTCTGTTTCTAAAATAAATTCTTTTTTATAAACATCATATAAGTAATATCTTTTATTTTTATATAAAAGTACTTTATTATTACTATATACACCACTTACTATAGAATAACCTCTTTCTATACCTAAATCATGTTCTTCACAATTATATACACTTGGATTATCTTTAGAATAATCATAATTTGTAAACCATTTTAATTTTAAGTCATCTCCTATATGATAAGAAGTTTCTTTATAATTACATTTATAAACAATACCCTTTTCAACTAAAGAAACAACTTGATCTTCAACTTTAAATAGTTTACCTTCTTTATTTTTAAAATATATATCATAAAATTTAACATTTAAATCTTTATTTTCATCTGTAACTTTATATATTAAATCTATACCACTTTGTACAACTACAACATTTTTTAGGTTTAACATATACTTATTCTTTTTCTTTTTATAACTTGCTACATAACCATCATAAAAATCTTCTTTAATAAATTCTAATCCTTCACTAGACTTTACTTTAAATTCAACATAAACATATCCATCATTACTAGAAAATTCCCATCCTGGTCCTACTTTAATTTTATCACCGTTTGAATAATTTTTAGTAAAGTTTTCTGTTCCTACACCAAAATAACCTCTGTATTCTTTATAATCTTTATATTCTTTACTTTCTTCATATAAAAATTTATAGTAAACACCATAACCTAAAGCACCAATAGATATAACACATAATAAAATTAATAATACTTTTTTCATCAATAATCCCTTTTCCTATCTTATAATTTATTATACATTAAGATTAATATTATGACAAGAAAATAACTATAGAACTTTACTATAGTTATTTACAACTGTTTTCATCTATTTCATATGGACTTGCTGGTGTTCCAATGCCTGATTTAACTT
This sequence comes from uncultured Bacilli bacterium, assembly GCA_934101625.1. GTDB lineage: Bacteria > Bacillota_I > Bacilli_A > RF39 > UBA660 > CAKOLN01. Next base: position 4,842 of record CAKORV010000043.1, read on the forward strand.
TGGCACATTTTGAGATTGAGATGACTGGTCTGACTGCAATGGTACGGCTTAGTATATCTGTACTTAATTTACCACTATCGCTTTCATAATTACTAATAATAAATACGCCTGTACCTGTTGTTGTATTTAGACCACTTGAAACTGAGGGAGAAAGTAGCCACCAGTCATTACTAGTTGTTATAGAATTTCCTAAACTATTAGTATAATACCAAGTATATGGACTTGATAAATCATTTGTAAACCTTCCACCTGCGAATCTAATCTCATCTGCTGTCATGAGTGCTATTGGATATGTTAGTTGTCCGTTTCCTCCACCACTAGTGCTTGCACTAAATTTATCTTCTATTGCTTGAGTTTCTTCATATAATCCATCACTTTTATTTGCTCCACATTTATAATTAGGAACATATAGTCTTGTATATGTTCCAAATTCAAACCTTATTGATACAGAGTACGTTCCACTTCCTATACTTCTATCATTACAATATATTGCAGACTTACTTATATATTTGTCATAATTAGTTAGTAAATTATTTTTGTACCATGTATCAATCGTTGTTTTTATTATACTATCACTTGCATTTGTTCTATTATTTTCTAATGAACCCGCTGTTCCATACATATATCCTGCATACATCGGATTTTTAAATGAATTATTAAATGCTGTACTACTATTTATATATCCTCTCTTTGTATCATGACTTGTTCCAGAATATAACACTCTTACACTTCCATCTTCATTTGTACGAATTATTCTCCAATAGAATCCTCCAAAGTATACCCAGTTATTTGTTGTATTACCTGAATAATAATATACATCACTACCATCTTCTGTTTTATTTGTTTTATATAATGTCCCAGTAGTAGTTTCTGTATTCGTTACACTGAAGTCTGTTCTTTCTTTGATTGTAGTATTATCTCTTAACATTGCTTGGGCTAGTGTTGGTAATGCAGAATTTAATGTTATTGTACAAGTTACATCACTTTGTACATTTGATATTGTTAAGAGATTATTTGAAAGTGTTCCATTTGAACAACTTATACTAGCGTCTTCTAATGTATAACCTTCATTTGGTGTTATTGTGAATGTCACATCATTACCTTTATATACTTCTTTACTATTTGTATCACTACTTCCATTTATTACTACTACACTTGCTGTAAATAGGTTTGGATCTTTTGTTCCTACTTGTATTCCTAATATTCCACTTAGTATTTTTCCCATATCAACAGACTGATCTTCTTCTGTTTCTTTATATATTAGTTCTACTTTATATGTTTGTTTTTCTTTTGATTTTATTGGTACACTATACGCTAGTACTGTATCTGTACTTGTATTTGATTTTGGTATATCTTTATATTCA
>CAKORV010000044.1 GCA_934101625.1 uncultured Bacilli bacterium
ATATAGACTTGTGCCTATATATTTAATTTCACGAAAAAACTATGAGAGTTATTTACCTTTAACCCCCCCCGATTTCCGTACCAAGTTTGGTACTTAATTCGAAGAAAATTACTTCTCTCATAGTTTAATTACTCCTTCATATTTTATATCTTAATTTTACCATTTATCTTTTATCTTATCAATACTAATTTAAAGTGTTTTATTACTTATTAAATAATCAAATGGCCAAATGTAACATTTTCTTATATTATCATCTATTATACAATACAATGAAGATACAGGTGCTCCTTCACAATATAAATAGTCACTAGATGTATTTTCTCTTATAGCATCTATTTTAATATTCTTTTTATTTATACCTACTTCATTACTTAAAGTTATATTAAATTTATTATTCATTACTTTTATACCAATAACTTCTCCATCAGAATTTACTAATACATCATACCATAAATTTTTCTTTTCGGCTATTTCTAAAGGATTAGTTGTTTTATCTTGTCCTACACAAAATCTTTTACTATAATCTTCTTCAGTTACTCTAGAAATATAAGTAGCAGATGTATGATTATATATATTAAGAACTTCATCATAAAAAGCAGATTTTTGACCACTATTATATAAATTAATTATACTGGGTACAACTAAAAACATCACTAATGAAATCAAAGCAATAACTGCTAGGATTTCAGCTAAAGTAAAGCCTTTTTTATTTTTCATTTTTTTCACCTATCTTTACTATTGTTTCACCATCATTAAAGTTATCTATTTTATATTCAATAACTCTTTTATCATGTTTAAGATATTCATGAACACTTCTTCTTAAAATACCTGTTCCTTTACCATGAATAATAATTAAATCATATTTTTTCATTTTTATATTATCATCTATAAATTCTTTAGTTTTAAATAAAGCAGTATCTCTATCCATACCATGTAAATCTATCACACTATATAAAGCATAAAATGGATTACTTATTTTTTTCATAAATACTATGTACTTTCATTATGTCTGGAATACTGTTTGAAGATCCAGGAATTTTTACACTTAATCCAGCTGCTATATTAGCAATTTTTAAACATTTTTCTAATGGTAAATTTTTAGTAAGTCCATATATAAATGCTCCATGAAATATATCACCTGCTGAAGTTGTATCAATCGCGTGAACTTTGATTCCACTCATTAGTTTAATCTTATCTTCTATTTTATATAAGCATCCTTTATTTTCTAAAGTTATTATTATATTTGCTTTATACATATCATTTAATTTATTTAAAACTAATTTAAAACTATTAGGATCTTCAAAATCAATCCTTATTTTAGTAACTAGCTCAGCAAATTCTTTAGAACATATTATATAGTCACTTTTACTACATAACTTAGTTACTTTATCAGTTACTTTACCTGCATCCATTACTTTTATACTATTAGGAAATTTTTCAATCGCTTTTATAGATAAATTGTAATTTTCACCATCCATTAAAATTATATCTGGAGTTATATCATAATCAATATCTAGATTTTCTACTTCACTAATTGTATTAAAAACAGTTCTAGAAGCATTAAATTTATTTACTAATATAAAAGTTTTAGTTGTTTCAACATCATTGCTTTCAACAAGATAATCATAATTCACTTCTCTATTTATTAGTTCTTTTTTTATTTCATTTCCATAATAATCATTACCAATAATACCACTAAAATAAGTATCAACTCCCCATGAACCTAAAAGTAAACTAGCAGTTAATGCAGGTCCACCTGGACATTCAACTTTATCATTTAATCTATATTTTGTATTTTCTTTTGGAAACCCTTCAGTAAACATACTTATATCATAACTAGCATGTCCTATACATAAAACTTTCATATTACCCTTCCTATTCTGTTATTATTTTATCATATAATTTACTCAAATGGTAGAAAAAAACTAAAAAAATTGTTACAATATTTTTAGGTGAAAGTTTATGACTGACTTGAAAGAAAAATTTCCTTATTTTTATGAACTAGTTTTAATAAATGACAGAATGTTTGAATATACAATTAATAACAATATTAGAGATGAAAAAGTTTTAAATTATATTGAAAAAAGATTAAAAAGATTAAACATGGAGCAAAAACTTAATGAAGAATTACTTTTAGATACTATAGCTGTTATATTATGTCTTCAACCTTTTTATGATGGTAATAGTAGAACGTTAAAAATCTATTTAAGAAATTATTTAAATAGATTTAGTAAAACAATAGATATTAATGAAAAGATTATACCTGTATATTATACAAGTAATGATTATATATCACAAAATGATATAGATGACTTTAAAAAGAAAATTAATTAAAATATCTAATAGTTCTCTTATAATTTATAAGAGAATTTAATTTTTTATTTTTTTCATATCCATAATCTACTTTAAATTTATTTATTGTTGGATTTTTCATATAATCACCTATTTATATTATTTACATTTCTAAATTATTTATTCTTTTCTTTTAGTATTTTTTATTTTATAATTATTATAGGTGATACGATGAAAAAAGAATATATTTTTAGAACAATATTTTGGGGAATAATAATGATTTGTTCTTTAGGACTTGGAATATTTGGAATGATTGAGAAGGATAAACAACTTTCTTCTAATAAAGATGAAATTAATAAAATATTGGAAATTTTTAACAATAATGAAACAATTAATGAATATAAAAGGGTTGGAACTATTGTAACGGCCACTTTAAAAGGAAGAAATATAAATATTAATTTTGGAGATTATGAAAACTATACTTTTAAAGTAAATAATGATTATTTAGAAACAAATGTAAGTAAAACAGATAATATTGCAAAGATAATAATAATGATATTATCGGATTCTATTGCTGTTAAAAAGGGAGAAGAACCACAAAATGTTTATTCATATTTTAATGAAGATATTGTTTATGATTATACTTTAAAAGATGGAATTGAATATACTGCTGATGGATTAAATTATAATGTAAAAATAAGTTTAATAAACCATATAAAATAATGATAGCAAAAACTGCTATCATTATTATTTTACTTTCAATTTTAATTCTCTATCTAATTCACTGCCAAGTAATTGATTTATTGTATTATTAAGTTCATAAGTATCTATTAACTTATCTATTTCACTTACAGGTAAATTTAAATTAGCAATAACACCTAAATCTATTTTTTGTCCTCTAGCCTTTATATAGCATAAATATGCATATAATCTTTCAGCCTTTAAAGGATTTAACTTTAATAAAATATTTGGATCATTTCTAAGTACATCTTCTAATAAACCAACTTTGTTTAAAATAGAAAACTTTAAATGTAAGTCTGATTGTTTTTCTATTAATAATCTTTTATTTAAATATACAAATCTTATAGCTTCTTCACTTGAGAAATTCGCTAGTGTTAAAACATTAATTATAAAATTAATATTTTTAACTAATGCTCCAGGATAATTGCTAGTGTTATTATAAAATAACCTAGCTAGCCTATCTATTTGAATATCATAACCAAATTTCTTAAAATGATTTTTAATCTTTTCAATTTCTTCATTGACAAGATTGTCCCTAACTATTTTAGAGTTAGCATCTAAAGTAACCATTATTGAATTTCCTTTTTATTAGTATTTTGTAATTTCATTTGTTTTAAATATTCAAGCATTTCAGTATCAAATTTCTTTAATTGTGCCATATCAAATGTATATTCAGTTCTAGCCTTAATACGATCAGAAGTACTTATATTAATTAAACTTTCTTGAGTAGTTTTAATATCTTCCATTTCATTTCTTAATAATATTGAATATAGATCTTTAGTTCCATAGCAATTAGCAGTAAAGTTATTACTTAAAACATATTGATGTTTAAAGAAAACTTGATCAAACAATCCAAACCTATACATTAAAGCTAATCTAAATCTAAAATCCACATAATTTGAATTAAACATAGTTTTATTTTTAATCATAAATGCAGTTATTTCTTCTTCAGTATAACCATAACTGATAAGAACCTCATGAATTAAATTTGCTAATTTAACTAAATTATTTTCTTTAAAGACAGTACTATTTTGAGCATATTTTGCTAGTGAAGTTAATGCTTGTTGATTTAAATTATATTTACTCTTAATATATTGTATTTCTCCTATAACTTTTTGACCTCTAGCACGATCATAAGTATTTTCATTTGTATAAAATCCCATTTTAATTCCCCCTTAAACTGTTATAATTGTAACACATAAAGTACTATTTGTCAATACAAATGTATTTAATTTTGTTCATATAGTTTATATTCTATCAAATGTTATACCTTTTAATTTTTCACTCTTTATTTGATTAATAATTATATTGTTTAATCTGTCATAATCAGGCTCTCCCACAGAAAAAGGAATTCCTTTAAATTTAGATATTAAAGAATAGGTTTCTTCTAAATTAGTTTCGTTAATTTTATCTATACCAAAGTTTGCCTTTAATTTTTCAGGATAATATAAACTTAATGTTTTTAATATAAAAATAGCTACTTCATCAATTGGTAAAACTTCTTCTTTTATGATAGTCATACTTGCCAAATTAAATGCAATGATTGGATCATCAAACTTAGGCCATAATATTCCAGGAGTATCAATTAAATCAATATCTTTATTAATTTTGATCATATTTATATTTTTTGTAACTCCAGGTTTATTTCCAACTTCAGTTGCTTTTTTGTTAACTAATTGATTAATCAAAGTACTTTTTCCTACATTAGACACTCCTACAATCATTACTTTTGCCTTTTTAGGTAAAAGACCATTTTTCTTTCTTTTTTCATTAACTGACTTCATAACTAAATTAATCATATTAACTAAATCTTTTTTTATAGTATCTTTTTTAACTAGAACTTTATATCCTTGACTTTCATAATATTTTACCCATTTATCTGTGATAATAGTATCACATAAATCATATTTACTCATAAGAATTATTTTCTCTTTGTTTTTAGTAAATTCATCTATATCTTTTATAAATGAACTTTTTGGTATTCTAGCATCTACTACATGTATTACTACATCTACCAAATCTATTTTTTCTTTTATTTCTCTTTTGGTCTTAGCCATATGGCCTGGATACCAATTAATATTTGTTTTATTATCCATAGGAATCACTCCATTTCTATTCAATTATAGCATAAAAAAGACGAAATTTGGTATAATTCCGTCAATTTTTGATTCATTTCTATGGTTACCATAAAATGAATCCCCAGGATATATGACAAATCATAATATTTTAATTTTACAAGTTGTTTAAATTTTTTTCAATGACTTTCTTAAAGCACTATATCTATAAGTATTATCAAGTTCTTCACCCTTTAATTCATTAAAAGCTACATTTGTACCTTCCAATACGAATACTGAATAAAAGTATGGTTTCTTTAATTCTCCAATTATTTCTTTTGCTATAGTCCCATTACTTTCACCAATTTCTTGTTTATAATCTCCACTAGGCATCATGTATGTTACACAACATCTGTATTTTGCATTTCTATTCACTTTATTATTAAGATTTCTAAGTAATTTAATAACACACTGATGTCTAGGTAAATCCGGATTCAAAGCAAGTTCATCATCTGCATATCTAGCAGTATATATACCAGGTTCTCCATTCAATGCATCTACAAATAATCCAGCATCATCTGTCATTATTGGATAATTTATATTATGATTTTTACAAAAAGCAAATATAGCTTTTGCTTTAATTAACGAGTTTTCTTCTATTGTAAAACCATTTTCTTCAATTTCTCCTCTATCCCAACCTATATCATCCATACTAACAACTTGAATGTCTAAATTCATTTCATTAATTATGTTTTGTAAATCTTCTACCTTTCTTTTACTAGTAGTTCCAAAAATTAGATACATATTATATCTCCTTACATATTCTATTATACCACATGTTTTTCCAATTTAATTACATCGTAATATTACTATTTTTAGATTGATTATAAAATCATTATTTTTCTTTTCTTGTCTCATTTTTCTTTTTTGATACATATCCATTTTAATCATTTCCTTTTTACAACTTGTAATTTAATTAACTAATTCTATAATGACCTATAATATTATTACGATATTCTAAAATATCT
>CAKORV010000045.1 GCA_934101625.1 uncultured Bacilli bacterium
CACACTTCCTGGTGTATCATATTTATAATTTTAATTAGGATTTCAATGAATCCAAACACGTATACTATACCATTTATAATATGTATTTGTCAATCTTTTTATATCAAAATTTACAGAAAAAAAGTAATACTTTTACGAATATTACTTTTCTACTATATAATCTAATCTTCTAAGTACGCGTCTTGCATCCTTACACATCATTGCTCTTTGTTTTTCTAAATCTTCTTCACTCTTTATTTGATGCAAACTAACTAATCTGTCATATAATTCTTTATCATTCTTTACTACTTCCATATGTTTAGCAAATAAACCATCTTTTATATCTCTCGCAAAGAAAAAATTAATACTTGGATTACCATTTAAAACACTTTCACCTATTCTTCTTTTATCTGAATCTTTTACATCTTTAGCAAAATGATACTTAATTAAATCTTCATTACTACTTACTACTACATCTTCATGACTTTTTACCAAAGAACCATCTATATCTCTTGCAAATAAATAGTTATAATTAACATCTTTAGAATTAATTATAGACTTACCAAGTTCTAATACATTTACTCCTTTTATTTTAGCAGTTTCATATATTAATTTTGGATCACTACTACTTAATATTATCTTTGTATGTGCCTTTTTATTTGATCCTTCAATGTTCTTCATAAATAAATAAGATAGTTTAGGTATTCCTAATTTTATAACTCTTTCTTCAAATTTTTTAATTGTGTTATAATCTCCATATAAAGTCTTAAATTCTTTAATTCCTTCAAAACAATATTCTACACTAAATTCCATTTTCATTTTAAATTTTCCTTTCTCTTTTTATAGTATGTATTTCTCTTTTTATTCTTTCTTTATCACAACAAGGGACATCTTTTAAGAAAAGCAATAAGAACTTTAAATAAGTTTCATCATTTACTAAACCTTTAAAACTTAATAAAGACTCTTCCATTAATTTAGTATCTATATTCTTACATTTAACAGCATAATTATAAATTAAACTTATGTCATTAGATTTAGATACTATTACATCATGTTCTTTTTTATTGGAACCAATAATTAATTTAAAAAAATAGGAAAGCATAGGATTGTTCATAGAAATAATCTTACTATCAAATTCATATCTAGTAGCGTTTATTCCATTTTTCTTTTTATAATCCATTATCGCTTTCATTAAATTTTCTGTTACTATATCATTAATCATAATATCCCCCATAAATCATCTGGTAATTATATTTTATCAATATTAAAATCCATTGTAAAGTTAAATTATACTATTTAAAATAAACTCTTCTATTTATATCAAATAAATCAGTATTCTCAAATTCATAATAAAATTCTTCTATTATTGATCCAACTAAATAAACCAAATTATTATATTTAAGATCATAAGAATATTTCGAAAATGCTTCCGCAATTAATTCATCTATATTAGTCCTAGAATATATACTTAATTTATTATTACTTTTCTTCATTTCTAACTCTAATAATTCTAATACTTTGGGATTGTATGTTAAATTAAATAAATATGCAAAAATGTGTCCTATTTCATGAAACAAACCACTTTTTATATCAAATGCTGTACTCCATCTAGAAAAAAATCCATCTTTAATATTATTATTGGCTTCACTATATCCACATTTATCATTAAATGATATTCCTACAAAATTTGGCTTATTAAATAAAATATTTTCTCTTTCGTTTGATACACTAGTTATTAAGTCTTCAAATCTGTATATTCCAGTAGCAAATATAAAACTCGTTTTAAGATTATCTTTTATATTTGTTTTTTTATTATATTTAGTTAGTAAATAATCATACATATAATTTGGATTACTAACTAGACTGATAGTATTTATTAATTTAGGATATTTTATAAATATTTCTTTAAATGACTTTAGCATTTCTATTTTAAATTCATTAACTATATCACCAAATACAAAATTATTAGCATTTTCTTTAAGCGCTATAGCATTCATAAGTCCCCCTTAATTACTTTTTAATCAATACTTGTTCACTAATATTAAATATTTCAGAATCTTCATACATTTTATATAATTCATCTATACATGATCCTATTTTATATACAAAATCATTATATCTAGGATCATAAGAATATTTCGAAAATGCTTCCGCTATCATTTCTTCTGGATTAATTTTAGAATAAACACTTATATCTTTATTTGTTCTAATATTTTCATTAAGTATATTTTTCACCATTGTTATGTTTGACATTTTAAATAATATAGAAAATACATGTCCTATTTCATGATATATTACATCTCTTATATTTCTTGAATATGTATAGCCTAAATTATATCCTTTTTGCATCTTTGCTGTTACTTCTTCATAATTTCTTCTTTTATTAACACCTATACCTATAAAATCAGGCCTTGTTTTTAATAGAAAATCATATACGCTATAAACATTTATCATATTAATACTAGTACTATTCCACTGTGCAGTTGTAGTAAAGAGTGTAGTATCATCTTTACATGATTGTTCTAAATTAAGACTTTTTTTATAATGACTTGAAACATAATCAATTAAATAATCTCCATCGCTTATCAATGATATTGAATGATTAAGACTTGGATATTTAGTTATAATTTCTTTTAGTGTAACAAGTATTTCTTTCTTTATTTCATTATCAATACTATCTAAATATATCATAGTTCCCCCTTAGTTTTAATTAAAGATTTACCACTTGTTTCAAATAAATCTGTACTTTCAAATTTAGTATAAAATTCTTCTATTATAGATCCAATTACATAAACAACATCATTATATCTAGGATCATAAGAATATTTTGAAAATGCTTCCGCTATCATTTCTTCTGAATTAATTTTAGAATATTCACTTAAGTTACTATTATTTATATTTTTTTCTATAAATTCAATCATTTTTGGATTATATATTAATTTAAATAATTTTACAAATACATGTCCAATTTCATGATAAATTGCATCCTTTATATTTCTAGAGCAACTCCATCCATTTCTATAATCACTATTTAATTGTTTGGTTATACCTGAGTAACTCATTATTTCATTTACACCAATACCTATAAAATCAGGTTTATAATATAAGATAGAATCATAAAGTCCTAGTTTTTTATTATCCTTAGGTAACCACATACTAGCAGTTGTAAAAACAGTTTTCAAATTCGGTTCATATTTTTCATTATCTTTTAATGTATAAGTATTTGAGATATAGTTTACTAAATAATTTATATCACTTACTAATGATATTGAATGATTTAACTTAGGATATTTTGTAACTATTTCTTTTAATGAAACAAGTATTTCTTTTTTTATTTCATTATCAATGTTATCTAAATATATCATAATACCTCCTTAAATAGCAAATATTATACAACACTAAAAAGAAAAAATCTACTAAAAGTAGATTAATATATTATATTGTTATTATCATCAAATTTAATCTCTAAGAATTTTTGTGCAGATAAGTAATCACACATATGTACAAATCTTTCATATTTATTATTAGGTTTTCTTAATACTTCATTACCATTAAAGTCCGTATTCCATTCGCCCATATGAGTTTCTATAATATCTGTTAATAAGTTAAATTCTTCTTCACTTAAGGTTAGTTCATCCTTCTTAGATTTAATTAAATTACTAGCAAGTATAGGATGATCAATTTTAGTATATTTTTCTTCAGGGATTCCTCTTTTAACTGAATCATGCATTATTAAAGCAAGTACTATTAGGTCTTTTTCATCATTGGTAAATTTATAACCAATACTATTATTTCTTAATAATGTGACAGCTATTCTTACGGCTGCTTTGGTATGCCTTAAAAGTCCACCTGTTCCTTGACTAAAATCAGGATGATATTTTCCAGTGGATGATGCTGCTTCAGTGAAAAAATAATCCGGTATTGAATTAATTAATTTCACTGCATTTTCTTTTATTCTTTCATTTTTTATATATTCAATTTCTTTTTCAAATATTTTATCTTTAGAATCCACGGCCACCGCCGCCACCTCCTCCAAAGCCTCCGCCTGATGAGAATCCTCCACCGAATCCACCACCACTAGAGTTAGAACTACTACTTATTTCAGCAGCTCTTGCTTCATTTACTTTACTTGTTGCATTATTTACTGATGAACGAACACATGAGTTAACACTATGATTTAAATTACTATAAAGCATATAATCAAACCAAAAGTCTCCACTATTTACATCTGGATTAATTTCACTAAATTTAACTTTCATAGTTTTACCTACTTGATCAGCTATACCAAATATGGATGCATAAACTAAATATCTTTCCCATAATGTTATCTCAGGCAATTCTTTTTCATCAAATCTACCAAAATCCTTCAAGAATTTTTTAAATGATTTCCATTTAGCATAATCATTACATCCTCTTTTAGTTCTTTTTTGAAAAATACAAATATATATTATAAATGATATACATAGCATAATACTTATAAACACTAGTAACGGACTTACTGCAAGTTTAATTTGCATATTAACTATTAATATGGTTGCTAAAACTACCATTAATCCTATAAATGTTACTTTATTTTTCTTTTCATAAAAGTTTTCATCCTCTGCGCTCTTTGTAGTTACTCTTTTCCAATTATTAAATTCAGTCAAAAACTCACTATTAGTACCATCTATTTTATTAGCATATTTCTTAATATCTTTAAGCGTTACTTTATTATCTTTTCCAGCTTTATTAAATAGCATATTCATTATAATTTTTTCGCTTTCATTTAAATTATCTTCATTTAATTTCGTAAATGTATAATCTTTTTTATCAGTTTGTTCAAATCCAATATTCTTTTTATATATCATATTTAATATGCTTGTAGAAAAACCTCTATCAGTTATTTTCTTTTTCATTAAATATTCCACTGAAGTCACATCATAGTCATCAATAAAATCTCTATAATATTCACCTTCAAAATCTGATTTATATTCCTTATCATATTTTTTATAGACAAACACAAATATAGTTACCATTCCTAAGCAATATATTCCACTTAAGATATATCCGATAGTAAGATTTTTTCTTGCTACTTCTCTAATTCTATTTGCTTCATCAGCTCTTTCTTGTTCAACTGCTAGTATTTTATCAAGTCCATCCACTCCACTTTTTTTAAGAAAAGGATGATCTATCATTATTAACTCTTTAGGAAAAGTCATTCTCATATCTACTGGTGTATTAGAAGATAAATTATCTACATGTAGGTATCCACCATAATACATAGTTACTCCCTCTTCTTCAGTTGCTATAAAATTTATTTCACCAGTTAATGGACCATGTGCCCATACTCTTATTTGTTCATTTGTAGGCGTAGGAAGTGCTAATCTTAATTGATATCTATTAATAGTATCATCAAAACTATCACCTATAAAGTTATAATAAATTTCGGCTACATCATTATGAAGTACTACTACATTTCCTACTAAATATTCTATATAAAAATATGTTGTATCATCTATAGTTTCATTATACATTTTTAGGCTAAGTCCATCTGTAATATCAGACTTTTCATAACAATTAGTACTTTCACTGCATTCTTCAAATGGTATAATCTCTTCATTAAATGCATCAAAATCCAATTCTTTGTTATAACTAATTTTACCTACATTTTTTATAGTAATACCTGTACCATTATAAATATCACTACCACGAAAATCATATTCATCTCCAGTAAACTCATCTAAATTGCTATTTTTATATACTAAATCTCTTATATAGCCATTAAATGTACCCTTAACTCCTATTATTTCTTTAATAACCAAGTTACCACTCATATCTACACTAGCATCTACTATATAATCATCTATAGAATAATCAACATCAGAACTTGATACTGCTAGTAAACTAATTGGTAATAATAGAATTATTAATAAAATTGTATATATCTTTTTCATATTTAATCCTTTCCAAAAATAAAAGCTTACTATAGTAAGCTTCATTTAATTATTTAAAAGCTAACTTTTGGTGCATTCTTAGCTTCAGGTTCTGCTTCAAAAAATGCTTCTTTTTTAAATCCAAATAATTTAGCAAT
>CAKORV010000046.1 GCA_934101625.1 uncultured Bacilli bacterium
TCTAATAACATCTACAGTAATTGTGCTTGGTATTTTGTCTATTATTACTCTATCATGTACACTTTGATTAATAATTTGACCATCAACATAACTTGTATCAGAACTTTCTATTTCATTTACTTGTATACTTCTACCTACTGATGATGCCCAAGATTGTGCATAAGATAATGTACTTCCTATTAAATTAGGCATTAGTGTTTTTCTTGCTTCACTATAGTACTTATAACCAACTATTTCTTTTTCATAAGGTGTATTAATACTAAAGTTCATTTTCTTTATTTCTTCTTGATCGATTTGTCCTAGATTTATTTTCATTGCTTTAATTATACTGTCTAAACTTTGTTGATAATTTTGGAATGTGTAAGTATAACCCCAACTTTCATATACTGTTAAATCATATCCTGTTAAGAATGTTTTTGTAATATTTAAGTTTACATCTCCGCCTTTAACCATTAGTGATTTAGCAATGTTATAGAAAGATAAAAGTTCTTCAGTTGTCATACTTAAATCAATGTTATCACTTATTGTATCTAAAATTTTGTATAAATCATTAACATTTCTAATTGTTTTAGCTTGATTAATCATTCCTTCAACTACTAATTGTTGATTTTGTCCTCTTTGGAAATCTCCAAGTGGAAGTGTTTTTCTATGTCTTGCTAGTGCAAGAGCTTGTTTACCATTAAGTACTTGTACTCCTTTGTTTAGACATATTTCGTATCCAGGTCCTTCCATTCTATCTTCATTACTTTCACAGAAATCCATTGGTACATCTACTGTAATTCCACCTAGTACATCTACTAAATCAATTACACCTCTGAAGTTAATTTTTGCATAATAATCAATTGTCAATCCTGTAAAGTTTTCAACTGTTTTTACCATACATTTTGTACCACCCCAGGCTGCAGCATTAATTTTTGTTAAGTTTCCACCACATGCCATTCTTACATATGTATCTCTTGGAATACTAAACATTGTAGCATGTAAAGTTTCTGGATCAAATGATATTAACATTATTGTATCTCCATTAAATGAACTGCTTGATTTTATGCTAGCTTCTTCTGAATCAATACCTAATAATAATATTGTGAATGGCTTAGTAATTTTTGTTCCGGTAGATATTATATCTTCTTCCGTATTTGATTTTTTATAATTTTTTCCATATTCATGAATTAAATATATTTTAGTGTCTTTATCAAAGTTTTCTATACTTTTAAACATATTTTGATAGTTTGAACTTATAAATATTGCATCTATTTCACCATTAGTTAATGCTGTCATAAGTGTTATTGTATCAGAATATTCTTTTATTTCATTTTTATCTTTTAATTTATATTGTGTTATTAATTCATTTGGTAATATATATCCTTCTATATCTTCTTCATCAGATATCATACCTATTTTTATATCTTTAATTTTATCAATGTTATTTCCTAAGTCTTTTAATGAAATTAATGATGTGTGATATTTTACTTCATCAGTACTGAAGTCATTTAACTTACTATAAACTGTTAATATTAAGTAAGCAACTACTCCACATATAATACTCATAAGTATTGATAGTATTGTGAATGTAATAAATTTTTTCTTTTTTTGTCTTTTAGCACTATCAATGAGTGAATAGTCAAATAAAATTGTGAATAAAAGAAGGATTATAATTACCATTATTCTATAGAATGTTTCAATACCTTTAAGTAAGTATAATGAATAAATAGTAAATCCAACTGCGCCAGTAAGTATTAAACATAATATGAATGTAATTATATATAATGGTTTAATTTTTTTCATCGTTTTTCTTCTCCTTCTTCTGTTTCTTATTATTTTGTTTTTCTTCTTCAACTTCTTGTTCTTTATTTTCTTTATTAGTTTCTTCGCTAACTTCTTCAGTATGTTTTTCTAATCTTTTTTGCATTAATCTTTTTCTTCTTTTTTTGTTTCTTATAAATGTTATTAATAATATCATAAGAAGTAGTATTGTTTCAACTCCAAGAATTAAAATTATCATCATGTAGTTTTCATTTCTTGTTGTTAATTCTTCTATTATTTTACCATTGTATCTAGACATTGTGTTATTTGTTTTATCATATTCGTAAAAATCTTCTTTATTATTTTCAATGTTTATTCCATATATTAGGTAAAATTCTTTATTGTCATTATAAGTGTAAGCTGTTACTTCTTGGTCATTTATGCTTATTGTTACTTTTTTATATCCTGTAGGAATAATTTTTGGTTCTTTAGGATATATTACTAATCCTGTTGTTTTTATTTCAGTATATTTAGAAAATTTGTTATTGTTTTCATCATATAAGAATAAGCCAATGTTTCCTTGTTCATCTTTCATACCTACAAGTATAAAGTCAGTTATTGAACTTTTGAATGCAGGTACTTCTATACCATCTATTGTTACTTTAGTTTCTTCGTATGTATTTGGACAAGTTAATGTGCTTGCTCGTTTTACAAGTGTATATTTTTTGTTATCAATAGTGGCTGTTATAGGATTTTTATCTTCTACTTTAACTGTTACACTATATGTTTTTTGATTACCATTTTGTGCAGTTACAATAATGTCAAATTTATTATCTCCTTCTGATACATCAAATTCTCCTGTACCTGTTAGAGTCGCTGTTGAATCTTCTACTGAAGCATTTAATTTAATTTTTTCAGTATCACTTGGTACACTTACTATATATTCTAATTTTTCTTTATCAAATGCTCCATCTAGTTCATAACCTTCAACTGTTATTCCAGAAAGATTATTATTTTTAGAATAACTTGCTTCTAGTTCTTGTTGTGTTATTATACTAACTGTTTTAGAGTTTGCAGTTGTTGATAATTCTTGTACATCCCAGTTAATTACACTGTAAGATTTTACTCCTATACTAGCACTACCTGATGCGATTGCTTTAAATGTGTAATTATAACTAACTGATGTTTTACCGCTTGATTGAGCCACATCAGCTACTGATACTTGGCCACTAACTAATTTTAATTTTGAAGTATCATAATTTATCGTGTATTCCCAAGAACCTATACCTCCACTTGAATATACGGTAACTGTTGCATTTACAGTGTTTCCGACTACTAAACTGCTTCTATTTACTGAAACACTAATTGAGGCTGATGCTGCGTTTAGTTTAATCATCGATGTGAATGTTAGTAATAGTCCTATAAGTATCACACTTATTTTTTTCTTCATTTATTTTCAACTCCTTATAATCTTATTTCTTTTAAGATATGTTTTTGTACTCTTAGTAAGTCTTTTATTGTTATGTTATTGTCTACATCAGTGTCTCCTGCTTCCTTATAAGCATTTGTTAATACTGATTCTTTTAAGATATGCTTTTGTACTCTTAGTAAATCCTTTATTGTAACTAAGCCATCTCCATCTACATCTCCATTAACAACTATATCGAAGACTTTTGTTTCCCCGTTTGAACTTTTAATTTCTAATTTATCTCCAGTTCTTAGATTTATAGCATTTGTTATAGTTTTTCCACTTGAATCTTTGTAAACTACTGTACTAGTTGGATCAGCCTTTTTTATGTTGGCTATTAATGAATTAGAAGATGTTCCTTCAGATATATTTTTCATATATGTACCATTAACTTTAACACTAAGTTTTGATAGTATATCATTAATTGATGTTACATTATCGACTTTTTTAACAATTATTTTGTATGTTTTTGTATCTCCACTTTGACTTGTAGTTTTTATTTCTATTGTTGTTTCATTGTCTTTTAATTCTATTGTTTCTTTATAATCTACTTTTGTTGTTGATTTTGTAGGTGTTACATTAAGTGTGATTTTATCAATTGATTTTATTACATAATGAGTATATTCTATAACATCTGGGTCAAATCCAGTTATTGTTTTACCATCTATTTTAATGTTACTTAAAGATGTGTCTGTATCTGCAAGATTTGGTAAACTTACATTTTCTGGCATATTGTTATAGATTGGAATTATAAAATCAAATGAAGCATTAATGTTTTCTGTCTTTTTTAGAGAATCATATATGTTTTCTCCTTCTTGAGTAGGAGCCATTATATTACTCATGTATTGTCCTGTAAAATATGTTTTTTTTACGACATTGAATTTTTGAAAGTATAGTGTGTTTTTGTTTTCGTTTACATATTGACTTGCGATGAAGTTAGCTCCACCTAGTATTGCATCTCTTCTTGTTTTCCAAGGTCTGCCAAATGAATTTGATGATTCAATATCACATTCTTTACCAGCGGCATAATATAAACCTTGTGTCCAATTTGAATATGCTCCGATGTTGTAATAATTATAGTATCCATTTAAGTTGCATCCTGAATATGATGTATTTGCACTTCCACTTACTGGTCCATAAGTTTCTACATTTCCACCTTCTTTACTTACTCTTGCGGCTAGATGTAAAGGACTTACTCCATATGTGTTAGCAGCTTCCATAAAGTAACCAACATATTCATCTTGAGATAAGTATGATGTTTTAAAGAATGATTTTATTAATTCTTTTGTTTGTACTTCTTTATTAAATTTTACATTTTCAAATGTGAATATAAATGTTTCACTTAAGAAGTTTCTCGGATCCATGAAGTAGGCATTAACTGCATCATTTACATAGTACCAATTTCCACCTTCTGTTCCTGATGAACCGGGTATTATGTAATAGTCTAATACTGTAGTGGTAGTACTTTCAATTTTGTTTTTTCCTTGTTCTCCATCTAGTAATTCATTCCAACTTATATTTGTATTATATGGAGTAAATATCCAATTCGGATGATTTCTATGCATTCTCATTAGATATGGAATATATGTAGCAGGAAATTTTTTAGATAATTCTTCTGCATATTTTTTTTCAGTTTCAGTGTATTCAGATTCATTTAATGTTAATTCTTCTTTAGTTCTTATGTAATCTCCACATACATATCCTTCTCTTCCATCATGATATGATACATAAAGCCAGCCTTCTTCACAACTAGCTTTTGAATTTGTTTTTTCTATTACTTTTACTCTTGTACCAGTTATTATTTTGTCTTTTGTAGTTGATGAATAACTTGGAGATGTTTTAACACTTATGTAACTAGATGTATTTACTTTTGCTTCATAGTCACCTGTTACATAACCAGTATTTCCTGATGATGTTTCTTTTACAGATATGAAATTGCTACAAGCATATAATGTTTTACCATCATAACTTACTTTGTACCATCCGCCAGAACACCCTGGCCCAGAAATTGTGTTTTTATCTAATATTGTTAATTGTGAGTTATATGGAATTGCTTTATATGTATTTTTTACTTCATTAGTTGGTTCAGTTCTTAAATTTATACCATCTGAATCATTTACTATTCCTATTAATTCTGCTTTAAATATAGGCATCATAAAAAACATACTTAATAAAACAAGTAATAATTTTTTATTTTTCATTTTACCACCGCCTATTCTTTTTAATTATACCAAATTTTTATATAGATTTGGAGTATATTTTTAAATTTTCTTAAAAAATTAAAATAATGCCTATTTTAGACATTATTTTTTATCCATTCTGTTAGTATTTCTTTGCTATTTTTTATCTCTTTTATTAATTTTTCATTTGTGGATACATCATGTTTGTTACATATTTCTATTAAATTAGTTAAACCAATAAATTCACATAAACCATTTATTTTATCTAATGTACTTTTGTATTCATCAATTAAGTTGTCTTTATTATATTTATTTAAATCTTTTATTAATTCATCAATATCATTTAAATATGTTTCTACACTACTTTTATAAAGATTTATATCATTTGCATACATGGAATCAATTACTGATGTATCTATTCCGTGTTCTTCTAAGTATGATAAATTATTTGATGTTGAGTTTTCTGGTTGAGTTTTAATAGGTTGTTTTTCTGACTCTTTTATATCTTTTGTTATTACTGATTGAACTGATTTATTTGAAGTATTTAATATTTTACCTAGTACTTCTTCTAATTCTGGTCTTTGTATTGGTTTACTTAGATAATCTATAAATCCTTCACTT
>CAKORV010000047.1 GCA_934101625.1 uncultured Bacilli bacterium
CCATTTCTAGATGCTGAAAGTGCTGAGTTACGTTTAAACTTTGTACATGATTCTATTGCAACCAATGGAATAGCATGTGTTATACGTAAAACTCCAGCTAAGATAAGACTTAATAAAGATAAACTACTTGGTGAAAATTATGTATCTTTACAAATACATGATTTTCTATTCAAGTGTGTTGAAGGTCACTGCAATATAATTGTAAGTGGAGAAACTGGTAGTGGTAAAACTGAGTTGGTTAAATATTTGGCAAGTCATATAGCGGCTAATGAAAAGATTATCACAATAGAAGATACACTAGAACTTCACTTAGATAAGATATTTCCACATAGAGATATAGTTGCTATGAAAACAAATAATATTGCTAGTTATAGTGATGTTCTTGTTACTTGTATGAGACAGAATCCTAAATGGATTTTGTTATCAGAAGTGCGTAGTGCTGAAGCAGTTACTGCAGTTAGAAACTCTATTTCAAGTGGTCATAATATCTTATCAACTATTCACTCTGAAAAAGCAAGTGGTATACCAATGCGTTTATATAGTTTGTTGGAGTCTAATCAAGAGGTTGATCAATTTTTAAGAGGTATGCATAGATATATTCATTTAGGTGTACATGTTAAAGGTTATATGTCTAAGAGATATGGTAGATTTCAAAGGGAAATTGTTGAGGTATGTGAATTTTATGTAGATGATAACAATGAAGCAAAGACTAATGTTCTTTATTCTAAGACAATGGATGGTCATGAGTCATATCATAATCCTACTAAATATTTACTTGATTATTTAGATGCACAAGGTATTTATTTACCAAGAGAAACTTTTGTTAAAGAAGGTAATGAGATTAAAGAAGCGGTGATTGAAAGTTTAGAGACAATGTAAAGAGAGGTGAAGGTATGTATACTGAGATATTAATTGTAGCAGCTATCCTTATTTTTCTTGTAGTATATAGAAAAAGTCAAGGAGAAAAATTTTATAAATATATATCTAGAAGTATTACTGAACTTTATAATAAATATGCACCTTATTCATTTAAGGTAGTAAGAGAAAAGACTAAAGAATTAGGAAAAGAGTATACACCTAGACAATATGCTATTCAAGTAGCAATATTTGGAGTTTTGTCAGCAATTATATCTTATGCTTATTTCTATAGTATTATAGTTTCTATTATTTATGTAATAGCGGCTATTATGTTTGTTCCTTATTTAGCTTATTTAAGATGTAATAAAGTTTATAGTGAGTTTATTTTTGAACAAATACAAGTTTATAGTACCAATGTTATAATGGAATTTAATACTACTCAATCTTTTGTTAAATCTCTTGAAGGTGTAAGAGATAGTGGAGTATTAGAAGATCCTGTACTAGCTGATGTTAATGAGATGATATCTATTGCATATAGTAGTAGTACTATTGATGAAGCAATTGAGTATATGAATAGTAAGTATGATTTCTATGTAATTAGAAATATGCATCAATTGTTTTTACAAATAACTAAAGAAGGTTCTAAGGATAGTGGAGAAGCACTTGAAGGTATGCTTCAAGACATAGATATGTTGGTTGAAAATGTTTATAGAGATAGAATAGATAGACAAACATTCCATAAACAATTTTTGACATTTGGTGTTGCACTATACTTCTTAGTAGCAGTAATTCAATTTTTACTAGGTAGAGATAGTTATGTTCAATTAACACAATTATTCTATGTAAGATTAATGTTACATGCTATTATTATGATTAATACTTATTTCTTAGTAAGTGGAGAAAAATATTATAACGAGGATGTGGGTGCCGAATGATGTGGGAAATTGCAGTTATTGGTGTCTTACTTGTTGTATTATTACTTGCTCAAGGTAAAATAGATGGCAATAAATTTATTAAAGATAATGAAAAGATATTTAAATTATTAAGGGAAGATGATTATGACTTTTTGGTTGAAGCAAAGTATGGAGATGGAGTAGATGCTAATGCTTTGTTTGAAAAGAGGGTTAAAGATGGTCTTTTGGTATTGCTTTTATTAGTTGTTATATTTATTGGTAATTTAAGTTTTTTGAATTTGATTGTATGTTTTATTATAGCATATCTTGTATTTAAATCTGGATATTCTAATTTAAAATCATATTACAAGAAACATTTACATGAAATTAATTTATTATTACCATATTACTTAAAGAGTTTGGAAATATTAATCCAACACTATACAGTTCCAGTAGCAATTACTAAGAGTGTTGATCAAGCTCCTGCTATATTTAAGGACGGTCTTAAGGAATTGATAGCAAGTATTAATGCTGGTGATTCAACTATTGATCCATATATGGCTTTTGCAATTAGATATCCTGTTAGGGATTCAATGAGAATGATGAGACTTTTATATAGATTAGGTTTAGGTAATCAGGAGAGAAAACAAGATCAATTAATAGTTTTTTCTAGAACAATATCTAATTTACAAGCTAAGAGTCGTGAAACTAAGTATAAAGAAAGACTTGAAAGAATGGAAAAAAGGACTATGGTTATGTTATCAACTACAGGTGTTGGTGTAATGATAATCTTATTACTTGCTATACTTAGAATGTTTAAGACTATGTAAAGTGGAAATTTCCACTTTTTTTCTTTATATACTATTTTTTTTTTAGAAAATTTGATACAATTAGTTTATAGACAAAGAGGGTGTATTATCTATGAAATTAAAATTTACTGCTAAACCTAAAGATGCTTTAATATTTTTATTGTTTGCAATCTTTTTATTATATTTAGTTGCTATTGGTGTTATGAATATTAGGTATATAGCTGTTTATAATAGATTTTGGGGATTAAATCCATTTCCAGCATTTGGAAGAGAGTTTATTTTAACTACTATTACATTATATACTTTAGCATTACTTGCTGTTATTATGGGAACTAGTGATAAGTTTTATAGTAGAGAAAAAGGTTTTGGATTTGGTAAAGCAAAAGAAAAAGATGAGGCTGGATGGGCTCGTTGGATGAAAGATGATGAAATGAAAAATGCTTATAATGTTAAGAAAATTGTTTTAAATGAAGATACTTATGAGCATGCTGGAATACCAATTATTTTAAATGATAAAGAAGCTTGGGTAGATGATGGAGAAAATCATAGTTTAATTATTGGTGCTTCTGGTAGTGGTAAGACTGCTACGATACTTGATCCACAAGTTAAGATTTTAGGTAAGGCTGGAGAAAGTATGGTTATTACCGATCCTAAAGGCGAAATTTATGAACATAATGCTAATATGTTGAGAGATAAAGGTTATAATGTTGTTATAGTAAATTTTCGTGATCCAGAACAAGGAAGTGCTTGGAATCCATTAACTTTACCATATCAATATTATAAAATGGGTAAAGAAGATAAAGCTATGGAACTTTTAGAAGACTTAGCTACAAATATATTAGTTGATGCTAATAATAATGATCCATTCTGGCAAAAGAGTGCTGCAGACTATTTCACTGGACTTGCTTTGGGATTGTTTGAAGATGCTAAAAGTGAGAAAGAAGTTAATTTAAATAGTATAAATGCTATGAGTACTTTTGGTGAAGATAGATGTGGTGCTAGTAAATATGATAAAGAGTATTTTAAAATAAAGGGTGAACTTTCTAGTGCGTATATAAGTGCATCTGCAACTGTTATGGCACCGGCTGATACTAAAGGTGGTATTACATCTACATTTAGACAAAAGATAAGAATATTTTCAAGTCGTCCAAAATTAGCAGAAATGTTAAGTTATACAGATTTTGATGTTAGAAAAATTGGTAGTGAAAAAACGGCTATATTCTTAAAAGTTCATGATGAAAAAACTACATATCATGCATTAGCAACTATTTTTGTTAAACAAGTTTATGAATGTTTAATTGATGAAGCACAAAAAACTGATAATCTTAAATTAAAAGTTAGAACTAATTTTATTCTAGATGAGTTTGCAAATATGCCTGCTTTAAAAGATGTAGAAAGTATGATTACTGCATCTCGTTCAAGAAATATTAGATTTAGTTTTGGTATTCAAAACTTTAGTCAACTTAATAAAGTTTATGGTAAAGAAGTAGCAGAAACTATTAAAGGTAACTGTGGTAATATGTTCTATTTGATTACAACTGAATATGCTGCTTTGGAAGAGATTAGTAAGCTTTTAGGAGATGTAAAACCTAAAGTAGAAAAAGATAAACCTCAACCACCAATTAGACCACTTATGACTGTAAGTGATTTACAACAGATGAAAAAGTTTGAGATGATTATTAAAAGATTTAGAAACCAACCATTTAAAACTAAACATACACCTACATTTGAAATATTTAAATCTAAAAAAGGTGGATGGGGATTTGAAGATACTATAAGTGGTTATCCTACAAGAGAAACTACTGAAATAGAGACTTTTGATATTAAAAAGTTTGTTGATGAACATAGAAAAGATGAGTTTGGTGGAGAAAATCCTATGGGTGGAAATCCATTTATACCTCCATTTGGAATGCCTTCAATGAATAAGGGTATGTTTGGAAATGATAATAATTCTTCTAACATAGATGACCTTGTTAAAAATATAGATGCACAGATTGCTAAACTTGAAGAGGAAGAAAGATTAGAAAAAGAAAAATTACAGAAAGAAGGAAAGTCTTCTCCTGATGAAAATGATTTTGAAAAGATTATTAATCAAAAATATGAAGAGTATAAAAATGGTGAATCTAAAGAAGAAAAAGAAGAAAAAGAAGAAAAAGAAGAAAAATTACCTGTTCAAGATGATGAAATTTTCGATTTTAAAGAGGAAGAAAGTAATGTTAATGTTGATGATTTAATAAAAAGAATTGATGCTAAAATTGCTGAGTTAGAACAACAAGAAGAATTAGAAAAAGAAAAACAAAATGATGAGAAAGTAGAAGAAACTACAAATAATATATTTGATTATGATATGTCAAAATTTGAAGAAGATAAAGAGGAAAAAGTTAATAGTGATTTGGATTCATTAAATCCTTTTATGGAAAATGATAATGAACAAATTACTGAAGAGGTAAAACCAGTAAGTGAAGATATTGTTGATGAAAGAGATGATATTTTTAATGATTTATTAAGGGTAGAACCTACTAAAGAAGAAAGTAGTAAAATAGATGATACATTTATTAAAGAAGCAAATGATATACAAGATGATATAGAAGAAGAAATAGAGAAACCTAATATTAATATAGATGTTGATAGTATAGTAGTAGATGATAATATTACTGATGATGAATTTTTTGATGATTTCTTTGGAGATGAAGATTAAGGTCTTAGTGACTTTTTTCTTTTTTTTGAATAATATATTATAGGTGGTTTCTATGTATGTAGAAAAATATAATAATTTAAGAAATAGAAGAAATATAAAAATAATTGATTTGCAAGATAGGTATGAATATCAAATACATCATTTACCTAATTCTTATAATATTCCATATGATGATTTGATGAATAATTATAGAGTGTATCTAAATAAATATGATAATTATTATGTTTACTGTAAAAGTGGTAAATTAAGTAAAAGAGTATCTACTGTTTTGTCTTATTTGGGGTATAATGTAAATGTAGTTGAAGAATAATATAAATATATTATAATAGTATTAGAAGGGAT
>CAKORV010000048.1 GCA_934101625.1 uncultured Bacilli bacterium
CCTTGATTTTCTACTGTAAATTCTTTTGTTACACTCCATCCTGGACTTATATTTTCACTAGCTAAGGTTGCATCACCAGAATATAACATATATATTCCTTTACTTCTTAAACTTATACTTTTACCTTCACCATTTACTCTTGCTTTAAAGTATGCATAACTTACTCCTATAGTTAACACTAATATACTTACTACCAAATACACAATATATTTTTTATTTTTCATAACATGCTCCTTTTTCATTACATGAAAAAATCCATAGACTAGTGCCTATGAACTTAAATTCACGAAAAAACTATGAGAGATAATTAATAAATTACCCCCCCCAATAACAAACAATTGTTGTTACAGTTTGAGCTTTTCAATATTCTCATAGTTTTGTCTTGCTCCTTTTACTTTATGTCTTAATTTTACCATTTATTTAGTATGCAAGCAATATCATTTTACATATTTTTTATTCTAGCATTATATTTTTTAGTTATTACATCTATTATTTTATTAAATTCATTCATAACTTCATCTTCAGTTAAAGTTCTTGTTTCATCCATAAATGTTAATGTAAATGTTAAACTTTTTTCAATATCTAATTTATATTCATCATATACTTTAACACTAGATAATATTTTACTAGAATTTTTCTTTATATCACTAATTATTTCTTTACTAGTTATATTATTATTTAATATAAATGATACATCTTTAACTATACTAGGATATTTACTTATTTCTTTAAATTTCATTTTACCAGTTTTCATAGTTCTTAATAAAGATAAATTAATTTCACTTACATATATGTTAGATTTATTTATACTTGGATGTAATTTACCAGTAAATCCTACACATTTACCACCTACAATTATATTTGCAGATTGATAAGGATGTAATTCATTTATAGTTACTGGTGTTGTAAAATCATACCTATTTTTATAACCTAAATAATCAAGTATTCCTTCTACTATACCCTTAATATAATAGAAATCAGCATTAATTTTAGTATTTATTCCTCCGATTAATTCACCTGACATTAATATAGATAATAGTTCTTCTTCTTTATATTCATTATTTTCTTTATAATATTTTTTACCTATTTCAAATATACTTACATCAGTTATATTTCTTGCTTTATTATAATCATATACTTCAATTAAAGATGGAACAATACTAGTTCTTAAGTTACTCTTTTCACTTACTAATGGTTCTAATACTTTTATTAGTTCTAAATTCTCATTACCAAAACTTTTAGCATTCTTTTCACTTACTAAACTATAAGTTAAAACTTCATTAAGTCCTAGTGTAGAAAGTCTTACTTTTAATTCTCTATTATAGATATCCATACTTCCTTTTTTAGAACTTTTTGGTAATGTTGGAATAATGTTATCTACTCCATATATTCTACCTACTTCTTCAATTATATCTTCTTTTATACTTACATCTTGTCTTCTAGTAGGAACTTTTATATTAAATTCATTACCATTTACATTAACTGTAAATTTAAGTCTATTAAGTACATCTACTACATCACTTATTTCTAGATTCATTCCAAGAACACTATTAATTTTATCTAAAGTAATATTTACTTCTTTTTCTTCTTTATTAGATAAATCATATATAACAGTACCACTTAATACATTACCATTAGCATATTTACTTAGTAATTCTTTACTTCTTTCCATAGCTAAGTATGTTCTATTGATATCTAATCCTTTTTCAAATCTACTTGATGCTTCACTTCTTAATATTCTTTTAGCAGTTTTTCTAACTGTACCAGCATCAAATATAGCACTTTCTATTAAGATATTTTTAGTTTCATTAGTTACTTCAGTATCAAGTCCACCCATAACACCTGCAAGTCCTATTAAACCTTTTGAATCACATATAACTAAATCATTTTTAGTTAAAGTTCTTTCTGTATTATCTAATGTAGTTAGTACTTCTCCATCATTAGCCATTCTAACTTCCATATAGTTGCCTACTTTATCAGCATCATAGAAGTGAAGTGGTTGACCTGTTTCCATCATTATATAATTTGATATATCTACTACATTATTTATAGGTCTAATACCACATGCAATTAGTCTAGTTTTAATGAACTCCGGACTTTCTTTTATACTTACATTTTCTACTTTACCTAATAAAAATGTTTTTACTTTATCAGTACTTACTACTAATGTCATATCATCCATAAAGTTAGATTCATGGCTTTCATATTTGGGTTTAGGTTCATTAACAGGTTTATCATAAATAGCACTTAGTTCATAAGCCATACCTATCATACTCATTAAATCACTTCTATTACTAGTAAGTTCAAAGTCTACTATTTCATCATCTAAATTTAAATATTTTAAAGCATCTTCTCCAATTGGAGCATCTAATGGTAATTCATGTATACCTTCAATATCTTTTTCACTCAAGAATTTCTTATCAAGACCTAATTCAGCTATACTACAACACATACCATTACTTTCTACTCCACGAATTACTCCTCTTTTAATTTCTCCACCAGGTAATTTAGCACCAGGTAAAGCCACTATTACTTTAAGTCCTTTTCTCATATTAGGAGCTCCACATACTATATTTAATATTTCAGTTCCTACATCAATTTTACATACATGTAAATGATCACTATCTGGATGCATAGTACACTCTAGTACTTCACCAATAACTAAGTTAGTAGCATTAATAAGTTTACCTGCATAATCATATTCATTACCAACTCTTGTCATATTATTAGCAATATTTTCTATAGTATCATCTATTTCAATATAATCATTAACAAACTTTTTACTTAGTATCATTTAAACCATCCTTTCTATCAAATTCATTTAAAAATCTTAAATCATTAGTATATATATTTCTTAAATCACTTATACCATATTTAAACATAGTAAGTCTTTCTATTCCTACACCAAATGCAAATCCAGTATAAACTTCAGGATCATAACCACACATTCTAAGTACATTAGGATGAACCATACCACTACCTAATATTTCAATCCATCCAATATTTTTACATAAAGGACAACCTTTACCACCACATTTAAAGCATGTAACATCTACTTCATAACTAGGTTCAGTAAATCCAAAGAAACTAGGTCTAAATCTAATATTAGTATTAGGTCCTAATATCTTTCTAGCCATTTCTAATAAAGTACCTTTTAAATCACTTAGACTTATATTTTTATCAACTACTAGTCCTTCCATTTGCATAAATTGGTGACTATGAGTAGCATCATCATTATCTCTTCTATATACTTTACCAGGACATACTATTTTAATAGGTGTCTTTTCTTCATTAGCAAGCATTGTTCTAACTTGTACACTACTAGTTTGTGTTCTAAGTAACATGTCCTCAGTTATATAGAAAGTATCTTGCATATCTCTAGCCGGATGATCTTTTGGTATATTAAGTTTTTCAAAACAATAGTCATCTGTTTCTACTTCTGGGCCTTCTACTACATCATATCCCATACTTACAAATAAATCTTCTAAGTCCATTCTAACTTGAGTACAAGGATGTAAACTACCATTTTTAATTTTTTTACCAGGTAATGTTATATCTATCTTTTCATTTTCTAATTTTCTATTTAATGCTTCTTTCTTAATATTATCTAATTTACTATCAAATATATTATTAAAAGTTGTTCTAAATTCATTAGTAAGCATTCCCAAAGTTTTCTTTTCTTCAGGAGTAAGTCCTACCATTTCTTTCATAATAGAAGTAAATTCACTTTGTTTACCAAAGTATTTACTCTTAATTAAATTCATTTCCATTTCTTCTTTAGCATTATCTATTTTTTCTCTTGCTTCAATTAATAATGTTTCTAATTTTTCTTTCATACTTATATTCCTTTCTTTATTTTTCTAAGGCAACAATCCTTACTTTACTTTTACCATTTAATACATTTTTACTCCATTTAAATGGGAATTCTTTTTCTTTAGTCTTTTTGGAAGTATTATCTGTAGATTTCATATTTCTAAAGAATCCTTTTGGAAAAGATACTTTTTTATTTTTCATAAATGCCTCCTTCAACAAAAAAACTTCATGCTTAAGGACTATTACTAGCGGTACCACCTTAATTCATAAAGTTATTATGCTCTCAATACTTTAACGCAGTTATACGATTCTTTTTTAACAGAAGAATGAAACTTCATATATAACATTATTAGTTTACACCAACCACTAACTCTCTAGAAATTAAATTATATACTACACTTTCTTCCAAAAGATACTTATATTTTAATGCAAATTTCAAGATTTTTCAAGTAGTTAATCTATTTTTCAAGATAAAAATATAGAAAAAAATTAATACTGTTTGCTTGTGTTAATAATAAAACTACTTATGCTTTAAAGCATAAGTTTTCTAAGACAAATAGAACACCGACTCAACTGAGACGGTGTTCACCATCTAAACAATTGGACTGAGTAAACACATAACAGTTCAAAGCTAAGTATTACTCCTTTTTATGTCCATTAATATTATGTGTCTGAATGACAATTTAATTATAGTAAATTTTGACAGTTATTTCAAGTACTTAATTAAATACTTAATAATTCTTTTTCTTTTTCTTTATATTTTTCTTCTACTATTACATTATATTTATCTATAAGTTTTTGTACTTGATCAAGATACCTTTTTTCTTCATCTTCTGCGTATTCTTCTCTTTTAATGTTGTTATTAGCATCTTGTCTTACATTTCTTAAAGCTATTCTTGCTTCTTCAGCCATTTCTTTAACTTGTTTAACATAGTTTTTTCTAGTTTCTTCAGTTAATTCAGGAATAGTTAAAAATACTACTTCTCCATTATTAGTAGGAGCCATACCTAACTCAGCTGCATATATAGCTTTTTCAATTTCTTTTAATAAACTCTTATCAAAAGGTTTTATCATTAATTGTCTAGCTTCAGGTACACTTATAGTCGCAACACTTTGAATTGGTGTTGGTGCCCCATAATATTCTACCATAATACCATTTAAAATATTTGGATTAGCGCGTCCAGCTCTTACAGTAGTAAATCTACTTTCTAAATTTTCAATTACTTTGTCCATTTTAGACTTTACATCATTTTCATTAAACATT
>CAKORV010000049.1 GCA_934101625.1 uncultured Bacilli bacterium
ATAGTATAAATAATATAATAAGAGTTCACACTATTAGCAGGAGAGTGTATAGTGTGAAGAAGATTTTAATTATAGTTATGTCATTATTTCTTACAGTAGGTTGTTTTATGGATAATACTCCTTCTAATGAAGTTACTAAGTTATTTAAGAAATATCAAGCATTAGATGATGCGGTACTTGATGATTTAGAATTTGTAACAGAAGGAATAAATTTAAAGACTGAAAAGCAAAAAGAAAATTATACTAAGGCTATGAAAATGCAATATTCTGATATTAAATATGAAATATTAGATGAGGATATTAGTGGAGATGAAGCTACTGTTAAAGTTAAGATATCTGTTTATGACTTTTATAAAGTTCAACAAGAAGCAGAAGATTATAAGAGCAGTCATAAAGATGAATTTATTATTGACGGAGAATATGATGATGAAAAGTATATGAATTATAAATTAGATAAATTAATGAATGCTAGTGAAAGAGTAGAATATACTATAGATGTAGATTTAACTAAAGAAGATGATAAATGGGTAGTTGAACCTTTTGATAAAACTACTTTAGAAAAGATACATGGTACCTATAATTATGATAAATAGCTAATTGGCTATTTTTTTCTTGTGTAAAGTTTTTGACATTTGATTTACTACTTTCTTTCTTTATGTTAAACTATTGTTATGATAATATAGTAGATATAGAAAGGATGATATAAAGTGAATAAAATAGGTACTGTAGTAAGAGGTATTAGAACAGGAGTTATAAAAGAAGGAGATAATCTAAAAGATATAGTTGTTAATAGTATAATTGAAGCTAGTAAAGAAAATAATTTTGAATTAAGTGATAAAGATGTTGTCGCTATTACTGAAGCAGTCGTAGGTATTAGTCAAGGTAATTATGTTACAGTAGATGAAATAGCATTAGATGTAAAAAATAAATTTAATACTAATCATATAGGTATAGTTTATCCTATATTAAGTAGAAATAGATTTGCGGTATTACTAAGTGCTTTTGCTAGAAGTATGGATAAGATAACTATGTTATTAAGTTATCCTAGTGATGAAGTAGGTAATGATATAATGGATAAAGATAAACTTAGGAAAAGTGGTATACCTATGAATAATTATGTTATTAGTGAAAGTGAATATGAAGAATTATTTGGAGATTATAAGCATGTGTTTACTGGTGTAAATATGGTTGATTTTTATAGAGATTTAGCTAAAAAAGAAAATTGTGAGATAGAATTTATTTTCTCTAATAATCCAGAAACTATATTAGATTATACTAAAGATGTATTATGTGCTGATATACATACAAGAGAATATACTAAGAGTATTATAAAAGAAAAGGGTGGAAATGTAGTACTTGGTTTAGATGATATACTTAATGCTAGTGTTAATGGAAGTGGATTTAATCCCACATATGGTTTATTAGGTAGTAATAGAAGCACTGAAGAGAGAGTTAAGTTATTTCCAAGTCATTGTCAAGAGTTAGTAGAAAGTATACAAGAAGAGTTTAAGAATAGAACTGGTAAAACTATTGAAGTTATGGTTTATGGAGATGGTGCTTTTAAAGATCCAGTGGGTAAAATTTGGGAATTAGCTGATCCAGTAGTTAGTCCTGGTTATACAAAAGGTTTAGAAGGTAGTCCTAATGAAATTAAATTAAAATATATATCTGATAATAAATTTGCTGATTTAAAGGGAGAAGAACTTAATGAAGCAATAAAGAAAGAAATAAAAGAAAAAGAATCTAATTTAAAGGGAACTATAATTACACAAGGAACTACACCTAGAAGATATACTGATTTAATTGGTTCACTTTGTGATTTAACAAGTGGTAGTGGAGATAAAGGTACACCTGTAGTATTAGTACAAAATTATTTCAAAAATTATGCAGATTAGGTTGAAGAAGAATAAATATTTTGGTAAAATTAAGACATAAAGTAAAAGGAGTAAGACAAAACTATGAGAATATTGAAAAGTTCAAACTATAACAACAATTGTTCGTTATAGGGGGTAATTTACTAATTATCTCTCATATTTTTTCGTGTAATTAAGTTCATAGGCACAAGTCTATGAATTTTTTTGTGTCCTTAAGAAAGAAATGAAGTGGTAAAATGAAAGAAAAGAAATATTTAATACTGGGAATAGCTATAGTACTAATAATATTAATAGGAGTTACCTATGCATACTTTACAACTAGAATAATAGGTGATAAAAAATGAAACAATAGATATGGCAGAATTAAAAATAATATTTACTAATGGAGATGCAATAGAAGATAAATTCAGTGTAAATAATAGTGGTGGAGGAAATGGAAAACTAACTTATCCAGTAGCATTAATAGCAATGGATGAAGCAGTATTTTCAGGAATAATACCTGGTGTATATGCAAATAATGATAATGGTTCAGATCAAACATGGCTTTATAGAAATAGTAATGGTGGAAGTATAACAGGGACTAAACTATGGTGGTTGATTTCTTCTTTTTACTGGGTTATTTCTCGTTCATACGTGTTTCGCGTCCTTGGTTCCAATGCTCCGGGTTACTTGGACTACATCGGCGTGGATGTGTCTGAAAAGGTGCGTCCTGCAATTTCATTATCGTCTTGTGTAACAATTAAATCTGGTACTGGAACACCTGAAACACCATATGAGATAGACTATGATGGTAGTTGTAATTAAAAAGACTATAAAGTTTTATTACTTTATAGTTTTTTTATTAGTTCATAGATAATCTTATATGAGTTGTATGATTCTAGTTTCATTAGTTTGTTTTGTGTAGATTTTATTATAAATTTATAATTGATAGATAGTCTTACTTTTTTTATTAAATCATTTGGTGTAGTAACTTTTACTGATAAGTGATTCTTTATCATAAACTTTAAATTCTTGTTTTCATCTATACTTACTCCTGGTAGAAGTATAGTTGGCTTTTTAAAGTTCATACATTCAATAAGAGTACTTGTACCTGGTTTTGTAATTATTACATCACTAATATTATATAAATTATATAAGTCTTTTATATAACCTAGTATTAATACATTCTTTATGTTATTTTCAAATATATATTCCTCACATTTATCTTTTAGTTCTTTGTTCTTACCTGATACAAATATTATATTTATATTAAATTCTTTTTTTGTTAGTGCTCTAAAATATTCATATGTGTAACTATGACCATTAGCAAGCATTAAATATATTGGTTTATTATTATCAAGACTATATTTTTTTAAAGTTAATTCTTTGTTTTCTATATTTATTTTATCTAGATTATAAGTAGGGGTACCTGCGACAATTATTTTTTTATTAGGTATACCTTTTGATATTAATTTATTCTTTATTACTTTGTTATTTACTATGTAATAGTTTGCATTAGAATATTTATTATTTAGATTATTTATTTGAATATCACATACTATATTAATTATTTTACATTTAGTTAAGTTTATACTAATATAATAGTTAATTAAATGATCTATTAAATTATTAGTAGTTATTATTATATTTGGTTTATATTCTTTTATAGATTTTTGTATATGAGTGTCTGTATATATATTGTTTTGTTTACTAAATAAACTATATATTTTTTTTAGTATGTTTTTATTGTCTAAAATATAAAAGCATGAAGAAAAATCTAACATTTCGACATCTATATCTTTTATGTTAATAAAGTAATCATATAATTCTTTAGCAACTCTTTTTTCTTCATTTTTAGAGTTTGTATATCCAATAATAATCTTTTTCTTCATAATCATAATTATACACTATTTTTTTAAAGATAGTACAGAATCTTTGTGATTTTCATCATCATTTATTATTCCTTGTACTCCTATAAATGATTCCATATTAAAGTTTTCATCTTTAAATATTTTTCTAAGTAGAGGTATTTGATATATAGGATCCCAATAGTAGAGTGGTTTAGTAGTTTCTTTCATATCATATAAATATGCTATATATATAGTACCATTTGTATTTAAGTAATTTAATAGTTCTAGTATGTTTTTTCTAAATTGGTTTAGTGAGAAGTTATATTCTTCTAAGTAGTGAGATATATTAGATAAATAAATCGTATCATAATTTTTGTTTAAATGTTTAGGTAGAGATATTAAATTACTAGTTATAAAGTCTGGATTAAAGTTTATTATTTTTTCTTTTAGTAATTTATAATTTTGTTCATTTAAGTAACTATTAAATTTTTTTATATATTTAAAAGAATATTCATCATCTGTAAATAGTCTTTGTCTTATAAATCTATGTTTAAATGTATCAAATAAATAATTCCAAAAATAAAGAGATTCTTTAGATAAGTTTTCTGATATTTTTTTGTATGTTTCTTCATTTAAAGAATTATTATTTTTGAAGTGTGATTTAGGATAGTTTAAATAACATATGAATTCTAGAAATTCATTTATGTTTAAATTTATTATAGCTGATTTTTTTAGTTCAAAGTAATATTTAGTGAATGGATTTACATCAAATATTGTTACATCCTTAGCACCCATCATAAAAGCATTTAAAGCTTGGTCGGTTGATGAACCAACAGTTAGAACACTTTTGTCTTTTATATCTTTTTCTTTAAAATAACCACTTATGTTTTCAGTTGTAAATGGATATATTCTATCGAATGGATCTAACACATCATTATTAAGACATATATGATAAGCATAATTTTTAGCATCATTTAATTCCATAAAAGTTATTCACCTCAAATTAATTAGTATTATAAATTATAGTAGAAAAAAATGCAAATAAAAAATGACTTCGAAAAGTCATATGTAATTTAAACTTGGTAGCGACGCTCGGAATCGAACCGAGAACCTCACGGGTATGAAAAATAAGCCCTAAATTAAATTACCGTTTATTTTTTATCGTTTCCCTTATTAAATAAGGCTTCGCTCCGATATATGTTATAAAATAAAATATAAGTAAATTCAAGTAAATTCAAATAAATATAAATAATTTTATATAAAAATTCCCTAAAATT
>CAKORV010000050.1 GCA_934101625.1 uncultured Bacilli bacterium
TTATATTATCTATTAATATATTTTTTATTTCATCATAATAGTTCATTTTATGCCCTCCTATATGATATATACGACAAAAAATATATGAACACTTTTATTTATTCAAAAAGACATATAAAAAACAAGTAATTTTCTACTATTTGTCATCGATTTTACTTTTGCTTTACATCTTGTTTATTTGTGATGAATCAATTACTTTTTCCTATATTCAAGATTATACCAATCATAATAAAACTTGTTATAAGACTACTACCACCATAACTTATAAATGGAAGTGTGACTCCAGTTACAGGAACTATTCCTACTACAACACATAAATTTAATAATGTTTGAAATATTAGCATAAATGATAATCCAAATGCTAAATATTTACCAAATAAATCTTCTTTTTCAAGTGCTATTTTTATTGTTTTATAAAATATTATGGTAAATAATAAAGTTATAATTAAAACTCCTAAAAATCCAAATTCTTCACTTATTATTGAGAAGATAAAATCTGTTTGTGGTTCTGGTAAATAAAAATGCTTTTGTCTAGATTTTAAAAATCCTTGGCCAAGTAAACCACCTGGTCCAATTGCATATAAAGATTGAATTATTTGAAATCCACTACCAAGTGGGTCACTCCATGGATTAACAAATGAAATTATTCTTTTTAATCTATAAGGTGCTGCGATGACAAGTCCAATAATACCCAATATTCCAAGTATTCCTAATTTAACGAATATGCTTAAATCGGTTCCAGTGATAAAGATTAATGTTATTAAGGCACAAACGATAATCATACCAGTTCCAAAATCTGGTTCTAACATTATTAAGCCAAAAAATAAAATTATAATACCTAGTATAGGAAATACGAAAGATTTTGTAATACGTTTATCTTTATCATTTTTTGATAAATATTTACTTACAAATATAACCAATGACAATTTACAAAGCTCACTAGGTTGAAATCCAAATGATCCTATGCCAAACCAACTTCTACTTCCATTTCTTACTACACCTACTCCAGGTATCAAAACTAAAATAAGTAAAATGAAAGTAACCAATAGTAAGTGATTTGAATATTTTTTATACAAGTTATAATCTATTTTACTTACTATTATCATGATAAATATTCCCATTATTAAAAATATTCCTTGATTTATAATATATTTAAATTGATTATTAAATTTATATGTTGCCCATACATAGCTACTAGAATATATCATTACTAATCCGAATAAAGCCAATATAATTGTTGTTATCATAAGTGTCTTATTATTTTTCAATAGTATCACCTATATAATAATATGATTTTATACATAAAATAAAACTAGAGTGTTTTACCCTAGTTTGTAGATTTTAACAGTTTTTATATAAGATATATTTTAAATAACTACTTTGTTTTATTACTCATGTGAGTTTATTTTTACATCCAAACGCCATAGTATATAGCACCCATTCCAAGCATGAATCCTATTATCCAAAATAATTTAACTATATCTGTTTCTTCCCATCCTAATTGTTCAAAGTGATGATGAAGCGGTGCCATTTTAAATACTTTTTTATGAAATTTTCTAATTGCAATTATTTGTATAAAACTAGATAATGTTTCAGCTACAAATACTCCACCTATAACAGCTAGAGATAGTTCGTGTTTTGTAAGTATAGCAACTGAAGCTAATGTAGCACCTAATCCTAAACTACCTGTGTCACCCATAAATACTTTCGCAGGATGTGAGTTGTAAACCAAAAATCCTAGTAATGCACCTACAAGTATAAAACAGAAAATTGCTATTTCTTGATATCCTTCTACCCAAGTTGTACCCCAAGTAATAATACCAAAACTTAAAAATGCAATTGCAGATAATCCTCCAGCAAGACCATCTTCTCCATCAGTTATATTAACTGCATTAGATGAACCTACTAATAAGAATAAAATAAACAATCCATAAAACCATTTTAAATCCCAGTCAATATTTAAACTAGTTATAATTAAATGAGTACTTCCTCCACCACTCATATAAATATAGAAGAATACTACTGCAATAAATACTTGCGCTACTAATTTTTGAATAATACTTAGTCCACCATTATTATGTTTTCTAATCTTTGTAAAGTCATCCAAAAAACCTAAAATACTATATGAAATAAATACAAACATTATAATAATAAGTGAATGTGTTATTTCTAGACTACCTCTTAAATATAAGACTATCATAGTAATAATAGTTGGTATAATAAATATTAATCCTCCAATTGTTGGCGTTCCTTCTTTTTGTAAATGTCTTTCTGTTATATGTTTACTTACATTTTGTCTAAAATTTAGTTTCTTTAAAATTGGTAATAAAAAGTATCCTAAGAATACTGATAAAAAGAAACTTACCATTAAACCTAATATTGATTTTGCTAATATAAGCATGCTATCACTCCCTAATAATAATTATACATAGAATTTTAAATTTATCAAATTTATTCTATTTATGAGTGTTAATTTAACATCAACTTTACAGTTGAATTTTCTTTTACTTTAGATCCACCTTTAGGATTCATATCTATTACTGTTTCTCCTATTCCTGAGTATTCTATAGTAAATCCTCTTAAACTTTTTATAGCATCACTTTTAGACATATTTACTACATCTGGTAATTCTACATATTTTGTTTCATACCAAAGATATTCTTTAGGCATACCTTCTTTATCTTCTTTTAAGTCATATAAACTTATTATTGATTTTAAAACATTGCTTGCTATAGGTGCTGAAACTACTCCACCATATTGAGTTACTCCATGTGCTCCATCAACTGCAATATAAATTACATACTCTGGATCATTAGCGGGCATAAATCCTATGAAAGATAATACATAATTACCTACCATATATCTTCCGTCGGCACCAACTTTTTGTGCAGTACCAGTTTTACCGCCTACTCTATAACCTTCAATGTATGCATTATGTCCACTTCCATTAGCAACTACACTTTCAAGAGCATATTTAACTAAATCACTTGTTTCTTTTTTAATTAAATTCTTTTTCTTTAATTTAGGCTTAAATTCTTTTATTATTATTCCTGTTTCATCTTCACTTATGCTAGATACTACATAGGGTGTATACATATTTCCATTATTTACTACTGCACTAACGGATTGAACTTGTTGTATTGCAGTTACTGATACACCTTGTCCAAAAGATGTAGTCGCAAGTTCTAGTGGCCCTACTTTATCTAAATTAAATAGGATTCCAGAACTTTCACCATTTAAATCTATTCCAGTTTTAGTACCAAAACCAAACTTATCTATATATTCAAATAGTTTTTCTTTACCTAATCTTTGTCCCATAACAACGAATCCCGGGTTACAAGAATTTTCTACAACTTGTAAAAATGTTTCATCACCATGTCCTTTAGTTTTCCAACAATGCAAAGTTGTACCATTAACATTTATTCCACCTGAGTCATAGTAATGTTCTTCAAATATATTAACTAACCCTTCATTTAAAGCAGCACTCAATGTCAAAATTTTAAATGTACTTCCTGGTTCAAAACTTGACCAAATCGCAAGATTTCTATTTATTGTTTCAACACTATAGTTTTGATAATTACTTGGATCGAATGTAGGTCTACTACTCATTGCTAGTATTTCACCAGTTTTAGGATTCATTACTATTCCTATCGCACCTTCTGCATTATATTTTTTAGTTGCATTATTAAGTTCATTTTCTAGAACTAGTTGTAAATCCAAATCAATAGTTAATGTTATGTTCATTCCACTTACTGGACTAATATAAACTTCAGGCATACTTAATTTTTTACCTTTTCCATCAGAATAGTATTTAATACTTCCATCAGTACCTGTTAAGACGTCATCATACATAAGTTCAAGACCACTTAAACCTTGATTATCTATACCAACATATCCAATAACATGACTTAGTGTTTCACTATATTTGTAATCTCTTTTAGATTCTTTTAGTAAGTACACTCCATCATATCCTAAATTATTTATTTTCTCAGCTATTTCATATGACAAATCTCTTCCTTCTGGGTGTACTCTTTCGATAGATGTTTTTTTACTTACATGTTTATACATATCTTCATAACTAGTACCTAATATATTAGATATATCTCTTGCAACTTTTTCTTTATCTTTAATTTGATTGGGTATTAATATTAAACTACTTGTAGTAACATTACCTGCGATTACTTTACCATTTCTATCTAATATCTTACCTCTGTCTGCTTGTACTGGTAAATTTCTACTCCACAAACTTTCAGCTAAGGTATTAATTTTTTTATATTCAATAACTTGTATGTAAAATACTCTTACTATAATTAGAATAAATACTATTAAAACTAATAAGAATATTAATCTAATTCTACTATTTTGTGTACTTTGAAACATATTATCACCTAGTAATTTTATGTATAAGAAAAAGAATTCATTACTGAACTCTTTATTGA
>CAKORV010000051.1 GCA_934101625.1 uncultured Bacilli bacterium
TACTTATCCTGCCGTTATATTTGTATTTACTATTGCAGTTACAACATTTATGCTTGTATACATAGTACCTCAGTTCTCTGATGTTTATAAATCTCTTGGTACTGAAATCAATCCACTTACTAAATGGTTATTATCATTCTCTGCATTTTTAAAAGCAAATGGTATAACTTTATTAATGATAGCAGTGGCATCAATAATACTTATAATAATTTTATATAAAAGAGTTAAAGCATTCAGAACACTTTTGCAATATATTTATATGCACATACCAGTATTAGGTAAACTTGTAATTTATAATGAAATGAATATGTTTGCAAAAACATTTGCTGTTTTAAATAAGAATAATGTTTTACTAACTGATAGTATGGACATTTTAAGTAAAATTACAAATAATGAATTTTATAAAATGATCATGTATGATACAATTTCTAACCTATTAAGAGGTGAAAAAGTATCTGAATCATTCAAAGACAACTGGGCTGTTCCATCTTTAGCATATTACATGATTGCCACAGGAGAAAGTACTGGTGAACTTGGACAAATGCTGGAGAAAGTTAGTGAATACTATCAAAGAGAACAAAGAGCCTTAGCTGGAACTCTAAAAACTTTAATTGAACCAGTTCTAATGGTTATACTTGCAGTTGTAGTTGGTGGTATAATGGTTGCAATCCTAGTGCCAATGTATCAAGTAGGTGAAGGAGTATTAACATAAGGGGGATTTTATGGAACTAATTACTAAAATAATGATATTTGTACTTGGGTCTTGTTTAGGGAGTTTTTATGCTTGTATAGGATATAGAATTCCTAATAAAATAAGTCTAACTAAACCAAACAGTTTTTGCCCTAATTGTAAGAAAGAGATTAAATGGTATATGAACATACCACTTCTTTCTTATATTTTATTAAAAGGTAAATGTGCTTATTGTAAAAGTAAAATTGACCCATTATCCTTCATAATAGAATTACTAACAGGAACGTTTTTCTTAGGATCATATATTATGTTTGGACTAGGAGAAAATTTTATAATTTCAGTTATTATAATAAGTGCACTTATGGTAACTATTGTAAGTGATTTTAAATATTATTACATCAGTGATAGGGTAATATTTATTTCAGCAATTTTAACATTAATTACTAGAGTATACTTTGATGGATTCGCTGAAAGTATCAAATATATTCTATCAGGTACTATGTTATTTCTGATGATGCTTGGACTTAAAACTATAGGAGATAAAGTCCTAAAGAAAGAATGCTTAGGTGGTGGGGATATTAAACTAATGCTTCTTATTGGAATTACACTTGGATTCTATTACTCACTAGTTAGCATTTTCATAGGTAGTCTAATTGCGCTTATTTGCTCTTTAATAATAATGAAAAAGAAAAATAATGAAGAAATACCATATGGGCCATTCTTACTTATAGGTACACTTATTTCTTTTATAATAATGGCCATATAATTAATAAATAATATTAATAAATAATTTTGCAAGAAACAAAAAAATATTGTATAATCAAAATAGTAGGTGAGTATATGAAAAATAAAAAAGGTTTTACATTAATTGAAATATTAATAGTATTAGTAGTATTAGTAACTGTAACAACAGGAGCAACTATTGGTATAAAGGAAATTCAAAAGAAAAGTGAACAAAAAGCACTTAGAGAACTATATACTATGGTTGAAACTGCAGCCGATACATATTTGAATTTAAATGATGAGTCTAGACTTGAATTACTTAATGATGAAATAACAGAAAAATGTATCAGGGTTTATATTTTACAAAATGCTGGATTAGTAAAAAGTGACTTAGATAATCCAGTAACTAAAAAAAGAGTACCAGGTAACTTATGTGTAATATCATATATTAATGAAGAAGGGGTAATAGAAAATTATTTCGATTTAGATGATAACCTTGAGACTCATAAAGTAGCTCTTAAAATAGTAGATGGTAAAAATACTAGTACTGAAAGCAAATCTGTATATACTAAAGCAATATTTAATTTAGCACTAGTAAATAGTAAGTTTATTTTAGATGGAACATGTGATGGAGGAGCGACACTCAAAGTAGATGGTTCAAAAGTAGTAGTATATGGAGTTAAAAAAGATCAAACATGTACAGTAAATATAAAGAATAAAGAAAATAAAGTTTCGGTTAATGTTATAAACGGAACAGTTAATCCTATTGAACAAATTATTCAGTATGGAAAAAATTCTAATTCATTTACACTTAGTGGAAATATAGGCCATTCATTTTCAAGTTTAAGTTGTAAAGGTACTGATACTGGAAAAACCACAGGAACGCTTAGAAGTAACAATACTAATTTTATAGTTGAGAATGTAACAGAACCAGTAACATGCACAGTAACTTACTCTATAAA
The DNA here is from genome assembly GCA_934101625.1 of uncultured Bacilli bacterium. GTDB lineage: Bacteria > Bacillota_I > Bacilli_A > RF39 > UBA660 > CAKOLN01. The sequence continues at coordinate 2,377 of CAKORV010000051.1, forward strand.
TAAATATAATATAACAATAAATGGAGTGAATGGAAGTGTTTCTCCAACGAATATAACAGCTGATTATGGAAGTGCGGTCAATATCAAACTTTCACCTAATACTGGTTATCAAGTAAATGGCGCTACAACTAACTGCACTGGTGGAGTGATAGATACAAGTAAAAATGTACTTGTGATTAGTAATGTTGCAAAGAATGAACAATGTTCTGTAACGTTTGCGCCAATACCATATAATGTAACTTTAACAGTAAATGGTGGAGCAGGAAGTACTAGTAAAAATATAAATTACAATTCTAGTGGAACATTCACAGGAGTAAGTCCAAGCGCTGGATATACAAGTGCTGGAGTAACAGTAAGCTGTAATGGAGGGGCAAAAAGTAGTATAAGTGGAACAACTGTTACAGTAAGTGGGGTTACTAAAGCTCAAACTTGTACAGTAAAGTTCCCAGTAGACAAATACACTTTAAAAATTACTGCTAAGAATTGTACACCAACATCAGCTTCATATGAAGTAAATAATGGAAGTGATAAAGATATTCATTTTACACCAAATGCTAACACGGCACTTAAGAGTTATAGTTGTACAAATAATCAAAAAATAATATATAAAGGAAATAATCAATTTACTGTAAATAAATTAACAGCTAATACTATTTGTACAATAGAATATACTGCTGTAACTAAATCGTTTGCATATAATAGTTCAGCACAAACATATAAAATACCTTATACCGGATATTATGACATCACAGCATATGGAGCACAAGGATCAGGCTCTGGTGGTAAAGGGGGTAAAATTGTTGGACGTGTTAAACTTACTAAAGGTGACATTATCACAGTAATTACAGGTGGAAATGATGGAACTAATGGTGGAGGAGCTGGCCTTTATAAGGGTGGAGGATCTACTATCATTAAGAAAGGCAACGCTTATTTAATAATCGCTGCTGGAGGTGGCGGAGGATCTGCTGGTACTGCCGGTGGAAATGGAAACGGTGCCGGAGGAGCTGCTGCAAGCGCAAGTGCAAGTGGGACAAATGGTGGACCTGGAACTAAAGGAACTAATGGTGGTGGCGGAGGAAGCGGATACAATTATTCTTATAGTTGTGGATGCAGTAGCTGCTATTATGGTTCTAATACTTGCGAAGGCGGTTATGTTGCAACAAGCTGTGCTCAATATAAAGAAAAAAGGGTGAGATGTCCAAATAGTAGTTG
>CAKORV010000052.1 GCA_934101625.1 uncultured Bacilli bacterium
ACGTACTCCTTTATCAGAATTTGATAATATTAGAACAAATGGTAAGAAAGCAATTGTATTTAAAGAAGATGATGAATTGATTTCAGTTCGTAAAACTACAGGAAACAACGAAATAATCATTGGAAGCAGTGATGGAAGATTAGTAAGATTCCATGAAAATGAAGTAAGAGTGATGGGACGTAGTAGTTCTGGGGTAAAAGGTATTTCATGTGAGAATTCTTATGTAGTTGGTGCAGAAGTAGTTGAAGAAAACAACCAAGTATTAGTTGTAACGGAAAATGGTTATGGTAAACGTACTCCTATTGAAGAATACCGTTTAACACATAGAGGTAGTAAAGGTGTTAAAACTCTTAATGTTACTGATAAAAATGGTAATATAGTTACATTAAAGTCTGTAAAAGGTGACAAAGATGTAATGATTATTACTAATACAGGTATAGTGATACGTATATCTATCGAACAAATATCAATTTTAAGTAGAAATACACAAGGTGTAAGATTGATTAACTTAAAGAACGATCAAAAAGTAGCTACCGCTAATACAATAGAGCATATAGAAGAAGAAATAGAGCAAGAAAATACAGAAACAGAATAAATTTGCTTGCAAAATAGTTAAAAATATATTAATTTATATATAGCGCAATAAATATGTTGGAACCAGGTCAGGATTGGAAGATAGCATCCTTAACAAGCTCTATTTATGTGCGCTATTTTTATGGAGTGAAGTTTATGAAAGGTGATATGTATTATATGAATGAGGCTCTACAACTTGCAAAAAAGGCATACAGTGAGGATGAAACACCGGTAGGAGCAGTTATAGTTGAAAATAATGAAATTATTGGATATGGTTATAATCAAAAAGATAAATTGAAAGTTGTTACAAAACATGCAGAATTATTAGCTATTGAAGAAGCTAGTAAATACAAAAACGATTGGCGCTTAAATGATGCTACATTGTATGTAACAATGGAACCATGTCCTATGTGTGCTAGTGCCATTCAGCAAGCTAGAATTGCAAGAATAGTATATGGATGTTCATCAAATAATGACGATAATATAGAATTATTATATAAGATAATGCAAAATAAAAAGTACAACCATCAAGTAATTATAGATAAAGGAATTATGGAAGAAGAATGTTCTGCAATTATTAAAAAATTTTTTAGTAAAAAAAGATAAATGTTCGATTTTTGTTCGATAAATTATTTCCCGGGAAATATTTTTAAGGTTAAAAAAAGATTAATGTATGTTAATCTTTTTTTATTGCGTGTGGTTTCACGTGAAACATAAAAAATATCCACAATGTATAATATCGATTATATAAGGATGTTAGTTATAGTACAGTAATAAATTAAATCACAAGATGTATTTCAAAGAAATATACACGTACAAATGTTCAATAATTATTTCCCGGGAAATATTTTACTTTTGGCAATTGGTAAATATATATACCACGACCTTGACAACTATATTTTTAAAAAACTGTTCTTTTTTTTACTGACACATATCAAGATTCGAAGTATTTATTTGAAATTCAAA